>JAFXGB010000056.1 GCA_017520235.1 Muribaculaceae bacterium
ATAAAAATAATCTCTATTATAATGGCTTATTACCTGAAAGATTTGGACGTGAACGAGAATATGCTTTAGGTAAAACATCGGGAAAAGCCAATATCAAGAAAAATCTTGAGGCATTAGGTATTGAGTTGAATGATGAGCAGATACAACTTGTAACACAACGTATTATAGAGCTTGGCGATAAAAAAGAACTTGTAACCCAAGGAGATCTACCGTTTATTGTTGCCGATGTAATTAAGCAGCAAACGGTATCTGACAAAGTGCGCATAATCAATTATGCACTAAATCTTTCTCAGGGGTTGCGACCTACAGCTACGATTAAACTTGCAATAGGAGAACAGGAGTTTCAGGAGTCGGCTGTTGGAGATGGACAATATGATGCATTTGTAAAAGCTGTACGAAATATTTATATCGAAAGACTTGGCAGGGAATTCCCTACATTAACAAATTATGCTGTAAATATACCTCCGGGCGGGCAAACTGATGCACTTGTTCACACAACAATATCGTGGGATTATAAAGGTCATGCAATAAAGACACGTGGACTTGATGCTGACCAAACTGAGGCTGCTATACAAGCAACAATAAAAATATTGAATATAATTGAAAATTTATAATATAAACAATCATAAATCATGGATTTGAAAATTGCAGTACTTCCCGGAGACGGAATAGGTCCCGAGATTTCAAAACAAGGAGTTGATGTAATGACTGCTGTGTGTGAAAAATTCGGACACACAGTTTCATATAAATATGCGATATGTGGAGCAGATGCTATTGACAAGGTTGGCGATCCATTCCCACAAGAAACATTTGAGATTTGTCGTGATGCCGATGCGGTATTGTTCTCGGCTGTAGGAGACCCTAAATTTGACAATGATCCTACTGCCAAAGTGCGTCCTGAACAAGGATTGCTAGCTATGCGCAAGCAGCTTGGTTTATTTGCTAATATTCGACCCGTAGAGACATTTAAATGCTTGATTCATAAGTCTCCACTTCGTGCAGAACTTGTAGAGGGTGCCGACTTTATATGTATCCGCGAGTTAACTGGAGGGATGTACTTCGGAGAGAAATACCAAGATGATGATAAGGCATATGATACAAATGCTTATACTCGCCCTGAAATTGAGCGAATCTTGAAAGTAGCATTTGAATATGCAATGAAACGTCGTCGCCACTTGACTGTCGTTGATAAAGCCAATGTTTTGGCATCAAGTCGCTTGTGGAGAAAGATTGCTCAGGAAATGGCTCCTAAATATCCTGAAGTTGAAACCGATTTTATGTATGTTGACAACGCTGCTATGCGCATGATTCAAGATCCGCGTTTCTTTGATGTAATGGTAACAGAAAATACCTTTGGTGATATCTTGACCGATGAAGGTAGTGTAATCAGTGGCTCAATGGGATTGTTGCCATCGGCATCAACAGGTGAAAGCACTCCTGTATTTGAACCAATTCACGGTTCTTGGCCTCAAGCTAAAGGATTGAATATAGCTAATCCATTGGCTCAAATTCTTTCTGTTGCAATGTTGTTTGAATATTTTGACTTGAAAGAAGAAGGTAAACTTGTGCGTGAAGCAGTAAATGCGTCACTTGATGCAAATGTTCGTACTCCAGAAATACAAGTAGAAGGTGGAGCGAAATATGGCACAAAAGAGGTTGGAGAGTGGATTGTCAACTATATTAATAACAAGTAATAGTATTTAGTTGATATAAATAACGCGGGGACTCAATCGAGTCCCCGCGTTGCATTGTGCTCTGTTGTAGTATTATGAGCCTAAGTATGTCTTAAGAAGTTTGCTCTTCTGTCCTTTTAGTCGGCGAATAGCTTTTTCTTTAATTTGACGTACGCGTTCGCGAGTGAGGTCAAATTTAGCACCAATTTCTTCAAGTGTCATTTCTTGACATCCAATACCGAAGAACATCTTTAAGATTTCACGTTCACGTTCGTGTAGTTGACGTAACGCACGATCGACTTCCTTTGATAAAGATTCTTGTGTTAAACCAGAGTCTGCCATTGGAGAATCATCGTTAGTCAATACATCAAGGAGACTGTTGTCTTCACCTTCAACAAATGGGGCATCTACTGAGATGTGGCGACCAGATACTTTTAGAGTATCAGCAATTTTTTCAACAGGAACATCGAGTTGTTCCGCAAGTTCCTCTGGCGACGGACGACGTTCGTTTTCTTGCTCAAATTTAGATAACGCTTTACCTATCTTGTTGAGTGAACCCACTTGGTTAAGTGGCAGGCGTACGATGCGTGATTGCTCAGCAAGAGCTTGAAGAATTGATTGACGTATCCACCACACTGCGTATGAGATGAACTTGAAACCACGAGTCTCGTCAAACTTTTGTGCTGCTTTAATCAAGCCGAGATTTCCTTCGTTAATCAAGTCAGGCAAACTAAGCCCTTGGTTTTGGTACTGTTTTGCTACTGATACCACGAAACGTAGGTTGGCACGAGTAAGTTTTTCAAGAGCCGCTTGGTCTCCTTGTTTAATGCGTTGAGCGAGTTCAACCTCTTCTTCAACAGTAATAAGGTCTTCACGCCCAATCTCTTGCAAGTATTTGTCAAGTGATGCGCTCTCACGATTGGTGATCGATTTGGTAATTTTTAATTGTCTCATCTTCTGTTTACCAAAAATTAAACGTGCAAAGATAGCTATTTTTATTTAAATAACCATGCTATAAATAGCTAAAATATATTTAAAATGAGAGATATAGTTGGGAGATATTTATTAACTTTGTAGTATATATAAATTTAAATATGAACGAAGACTCATTAAATCAATTATATCTAAAAGATACTGCATTTCAGAATCTTATGCAGAAACGCATTTTTAATGTGCTTCTAATAGCGTCTCCCTATGATGCGTTTATGATGGAAGAGGATGGACGAGTTGAAGAG
>JAFXGB010000057.1 GCA_017520235.1 Muribaculaceae bacterium
CCCGGAGTGGATCATGGCACGTATGCTCGCATGTTTTATCATCCATCGACATATGAATGGTTGTTTAAACATAATTTGCAAGATAGGATAGTAGATAGAACGATTACTATTACTCGTGAAGATCTAAAGAATGTATATCGATTAACACGACGCAAATAAAGAAAGCAGAATAAAAAGACTAAACGATAATGAAACGCAAAGTGTGCATAGTGACGGGAACACGTGCCGAGTGGGGACTGCTCAGCGGCATTGCCAATGAATTGAAACATCGTGAAGATGTGGAGTTGCAATTGGTGGCAACAAATATGCATCTCGATGAGCGCTATGGTCACACTATTGATGATATTATTGCAGCCGGTTTCGAGGTTAATGAACGTGTGCCAATGATGGTGGAAGATGATTCTCCTGCAATGACGGCAAAAGCTATGTCCAAATGCCTTGATGGTATGGTCGACGCTTTTTCTCGCCTTAATCCACATTTAGTAGTGATACTTGGAGACCGATATGAAATGCTATCGGTGGCGAGTGCTGCAACGGTGATGCGTATTCCTATTGTACATCTTCATGGGGGAGAAATATCAGAGGGGGCGATTGATGATAGCATTCGCCATGCAATAACAAAATTGTCGTCATTACATCTCACTGCGACCGAAGAATATAGAGCACGAGTGATTCAAATGGGCGAAGATCCTAATCGAGTAATCAATACCGGCGCAATTGGAGTGTATAATGTAGCGCATATTAAGCCTATGTCGCTTGAGGAATTAAATAAATCTCTCGACTTTGAAATTACACCGGGCACATTGCTTGTTACATATCACCCTGCTACGCTTGATGATGCCGATGTGGCATTGCGATGCCAAGCACTGCTTGATGCTCTCGATACATTTGCTGAGAATAAAGTAATTCTCACATATCCCAATAATGATGCACAAGGGCGTGTTATCATTGAGATGATAGAGGATTATGCCGCTAAAAATATTGGTAGGGTATTGGTAAAACCCTCATTAGGGCTACATCGATATATATCAGCATTGCATTATGTGGCAGCTGTAGTAGGAAATTCATCGAGTGGAATAATTGAGGTGCCGTCATTGCATATTCCTACGGTAAATATCGGAATTCGTCAACAAGGGCGAATGGCGAGTGACTCTGTTATACATTGTGCCGATGACCGACAAAGCATTACTGATGCGATTACGATGGCATTAAGTAATGAAGGGCAGTTGCAAGCACAACAAGCATCAAACCCTTATTGCAAAGAGAATACATTAAATCTCATTGTTGATGCAATAGCTACAACTCCGTTAGAAATATTGAAACGAAAATCATTTTACGACTTGAATGAAATATAAATCACTATATATAATCCCGGCTCGAGGGGGAAGTAAAGGTATTCCTCGCAAGAATATCAAACCACTTGCAGGCACACCGCTCATTCACTATTCAATAGCAGTGGCTCGTGAATTGGCCGTTGATGATAGTCATGTAATTTTGTCGACCGATGATGAGGAAATTGCACAAGTGGCTCGACTAAGCGGACTTGAGGTGCCATATATGC
>JAFXGB010000058.1 GCA_017520235.1 Muribaculaceae bacterium
CACTGCAGCATAAAACCTTTATTAAAAATCTTAGAAGACAATCAAAATAATTAGGCTGATCAAAATCCTCTTCCACAAAAAACATATTTCTTTTTTGTTAGAGGAAGGTATCTTTTTTAATATGTTAACGATATTGGAGCTAAAAGGATTGTATCTTTGTAGTGTAATTTCTAAGGAGTGGTAAAAGACTCTATTTTAGAGGAAATATTATGAAAAAAAGACTGATATTATTCGCAATAGCTGTGTGCTCGCTTGTCGGGATACATGGACAGATAAACGAAAGTAATTCGCAAGGTTTTTTGACTCGCGGAATACTCATGTATAATGCTCGCAATTATGCCGGTTGCATCGACCAATTAACTCATGCAAAGTCTTTGCTGTTGACTCCTTTGCAGAGAGAGGAAGCCGACTATTATTGTGCAATGGCTTCGCTTGCTGAGGGGTGTGATGAGGCTAAAGCGTTGTTGACAGAGTTTCTATCGAATTATGGAGCTTCTCCAAGAAAACCGGAGGTGTTGATGGCGATGGGGGATTATGAGTTTTTGAGAAAGAACTATGGCGCAGCTCTACTGGAATATCAAAAAGTGGTGCCGGAGCAATTGAATGATGCTCGCAATGAGGAGTATCGATATCGAGTTGCCTATTGTCATCTATTATTGGCGGAGTATGATGCCGCCGATGCGGGATTTAAATCGTTGAATAACTCCCAGCGTTATTCTAATGCTGCTCGTTTTTATGAAGGATATATTGCATATTGCAAGCGCGATTTTAATACAGCGTTTAATGTGTTGAACAGCGTTGATACATCTACAGCACCGGCTAACAAGGCTGACTACTATTTAAGTCAGATATATTTCATGCGTGGAGATTACAACAAGGCATTGTCTTTATCTCAAAATTTGTTGTCGAAGAAGGATATAGATGCGTCTTTTGTTGCTGAGTCTAATCGCATAGCAGGGGAATCGTTGTATAATCTTGGTAATGAAACAGAGGCGTTGAGTTACCTAAAACGATATGCCGATATTGCTGAAAATCCATTGCCATCAGCATTGTATATCTTGGGAGTGAATGAATATAATGTCGGTGAATATTCTCAAGCAATAGAACACCTGGCTACGGCAACAGAGTGTGATAATGCGATGGGGCAAAGTGCCTACTTGTTTATCGGTCAAGCCTATGTGAAGGAGAAGGACTATGATGCTGCGTTGCTTGCTTTTGAGAAGGCAAGTCACATGGGCTTTGATGACAAGGTACAAGAAACGGCTTTTTATAACTATGCGATTGCGAGTCAAAAGGGGGGACGTGTGCCATTTGGTAATTCAGTAGCAATTTTCGAAGAATTTTTGCTGAAATTCCCTCAATCGCAATATGCTCCGGAGGTGCAAGAATATGTTGTTGCCGGATATATGGCGGAGAAAAATTATGAAAAGGCACTTGAATGTATAAAGGGGATAAAGCAACCCAATGCTAATATTCTGAAGGCAAAGCAGCAGGTGCTGTATGCTCTTGGACAGAAAAATTTCTCAAACGATAAAATCACACAAGCTATAAAATATTTTTCAGAAGCAAAAAACCTATCTTCTCAAGACAAAGAAATTGCACGAGAGTGTGATTTGTGGATTGGTGATTGTTACTATCGACAAGGGAAATATTCTCAAGCATCGGCATCTTATTTGAACTATTTAAAGCAAGCTCCGGCAACTGCTGAAAATATCTCTGTGGCTTATTATAGCTTAGGATATAGCCGATTTGCTGAGAAGCGATATGACGATGCGATAGTGAATTTTGAGAGAGTAATAAAAAAGTCTGCAGGGTTGGATAAAACCATTGTCGCCGATGCCTATAATCGAATAGGGGACTGCTACTACTATAATGGAAAATTTGAGCAAGCCAACAGCTATTATAGCAAATCCTATGAGGCAAATCCGGCATCGGGAGATTATGCCTTGTATCAAAATGCTTTGATGAAAGGGCATGCTCGTGATTATGAAGGCAAAATAAAGGATTTGGACAAATTGTTAAAAACATTCCCCTCATCAAAATTAGTTCCTGCGTCATTGTTGGAGAAAGCAGAGGCTTATTTGGCATTGGGAGATAATGAAAAAGCGATAAAGACCTATCAGCAATTGACTTCAAAGTATCAGTCAACGCCTCAGGGACGTAATGGATTGTTGCAAATGGCTATTACTTACATGAGCATGGGTAAGAAAGATAATGCAATACAATCGTATAAAAAGGTGGTGGCCGATTTCCCCACAAGCGAAGAGGCCAAAGTAGCATCTGATGACTTGAAGCGCATATATGCCGATGATGGGAAACTTTTGGAATATGCCCAATTCTTAAATTCGATTTCTGGAGCACCGAGCATGGAAGTAGCCGAGATGGACGCGTTGACATTCCAGGCTGCTGAAAAGGCTTATTTAATAAATAATGATAACGCAAAAATGATAGTATATGTGGAACAATATACTGAGGGGTTACATCGCCCACAAGCATTATACTATTTGTGCGCAAGTGAAATGTTGGCAAAGAATGATGAGGGGGCTTTAAAATATGCAACTGAAATTGTTGAGAAATACCCCGATGCTGAAGTGTATGAAGATGCACTTGCGATAAAGACTAATGCTGAATACCGTCAAGGAAAAGGCGAAATTGCACTTGAAGGCTATAAGGAGCTTGCTCGACGTGCAACAAGTGAGCGTAATCAAATGTTTGCACAAATGGGAATAATGACAATCTCTCGTGATATGGGTAATCATGAAGATGTCGTTGAGTGTGCTGATAAATTGTTGGCAATAGACGCAATTGATAATGATGTTAAAAGAGAGGTGGAATTTGTTAGAGCCTATTCTCTAAAAGAGTTAAATCGAAATAGTGAGGCTGAAAAAGCATGGAGTGAGTTGGCGCAAGATGTTAGTGATATTCATGGGGCAAAGAGTGCCTATTATTTAGGGCAACACTATTACGATAATAATAAAATGGCTACTGCTCGCAAGACAATAGAGGCTTTTATTGAGGCTAATACCCCTCATCAATATTGGCTTGCAAGAGGATTTATATTACTGTCAGATATAAATCGTCGTGAGGGAAAAACTTTTGAGGCCGATGAATATCTCAAAACGTTAAAGGAGAACTATCCTGGTACTGAAGATGATATTTTCAGAATGATTGATGAACGACTTAAATAATATTGAACAATGAGAGCTATATATATAACAGCGATGTGTGTTTCTGCGATGTTTATGTCGTTGTCAGCACAAGATTTGAGTAAAGAGATTACAATAGAAAAAGAGATAGTTCCGGAGCATCGCTCAGCAACCAAGCTTGATGTAGTGCCTAAGAGTGTTTCTCGCACGATGACAAAGAAAACGCCGGCATTTAAAGATCGGCACACAGCATCGGAAATTCAGGCTAATATTGCCACACTTGAGCCGGCATCATGTGGAGACACTTTGACAGAATCGAAATATCGTGGATATGTCGATGTGGGATATTTCCCTGTTTATAATGCGGCAGTATCAGCCGGATATCGGTTTATTGATAATGAAAAGACGCGATTAAATGCGTGGTTGCAATATAATGGCAAGGTTTATGATGCTGAAATGTTGGCGGGCGAAGAGTTGACATTACGTTCTCATGCAGTAGAGTTGGGAATGGCATTGTTTCACAAAGTCAATAGTTATTCATGGGTAACAACTATAGTGGATTATTCCTATACTCGTTATAATACTCCACTGGGGACATCGAGCTATAATGAGAGTGTCAATGATTTAGGATTAAACATTGGCTGGAACTCACAAGCAGGAGTGTTGAAATATAATGTCGGGATTGATTTTGACCATTTTGCTTATGGGCAAAATGGCTATTATTTAGACGAAAAGGCAAGGCCGGTGAGAGAAAATCTGTTTTCTTTTTCGGGAGGGGTAGAAATGCCTTATGCTGAGAATATTAATGTGGGATTAGATGCAGCGGTCTCTATTGTAAATTATAATAGGAATAACCTTTTGTTGCCTGACTCATTGGGGTATTTAAACCTTGTTAAGGCCGATGCTCCGAGCTATGGCATTGTCTCATTAACTCCTCGTGTCAAGTATAAAACAGCCAATCTAAATATTAGTGCTGGGGTTAAAATTGACCTTGCTATAAATGATGGTAACGCATTAAATGTTGCTCCTGATGTGAATTTAAGTTGGGCCCCTGTTTCGTATGTTTCAGTTTATGGAACACTCGGCGGAGGGAAACACATAAATACATTGGCATCGTTGTTTGATTATTCTAAGTATTCAGCACCAATATTTACCTATGGGACATCAAAGTTGCCTATTACTTTTGATGCAGGAGTTGTTGTCGGGCCATGGCATGGAGCCTATGTTGAATTGTTTGGCGGATATGCCAAAGCTGATAATTGGTTAATGCCGAGTTATGTAAATATGACTAATTATTATATACCCACAGATATCAGCGGATGGCATGGAGGAGTAAAAGCAGGGTATAACTATCGAGATATAGTGGATTTCAGCATCAGATATGAAGCAGCGTCTCAAGATATGAACAAGGGTTATTATTTGTGGCGCGACAGAGCTAAGAATGTTTTAAATCTTTCATTACAAGTAACACCCATTCAACCGCTTGACATAGTTGTGGGTTATGAATTGAGGAAAGACCGATGTTGTGTTTTTAATGACAAGGATGTTTACGATTTAGGCGATGCAGAAAACTTGTCATTAGGGGCAAACTATCGATTAACAGAAGAGTTTGGCGTGTTTGGTATTATAGAAAACTTATTGAATAGTGAGTATCTATTGGCTGGAAATATCCCGGTACAAGGGTTAAATGCTCTTGTGGGAGTGAATTACAAATTCTGAAATAACACCTACATATCAAGAATTTTAGCTAACTTTGAGACTTGAAATATAACGGAATGAAGCATAAAAGGACATATATGCACTTGTTGTTAATCATGGCTTTGACTGTGATTGTGGCAGCATGTGCAAGTATCGGACGCCCCGAAGGTGGTCCGCGTGATGAAATGCCACCTGTGTTTGTAAAAAGTGAACCGGCTATAGGTGCATTGAATTATACAAATGAGAAGATTGTCATCGAATTTGATGAAAATGTTCAAGTCAAGGATGTGATGGACAAAGTAGTTGTTTCGCCGGCTCAAAAATCAATGCCCTCTATTACTGCAAATGGTCGACGTGTGTATGTGGAACTGAAAGACACAATGCTTCCAAATACTACTTACACAATTGATTTTTCAGATGCTATCAGTGACTTAAATGAGAGTAACCCTCTTGATGGTTTTGCCGTAGATTTTTCAACCGGGGATGAAATTGATTCGTTGTGTGTTTCAGGAATGGTATTTGAAGCTCGCAACCTTGAGCCTGCACAAGGAATGTTGGTGGGGGTATATAGCAATTTGTCTGATACGGCGATTACAACACTCCCATTGGAGCGCATTTCTAAAACAAATCAGTTGGGACAATTCACAATTCGTAATCTTAAACCGGGGACTTATCACATATTTGCATTGAATGATATAAATCGTGATTATCATTGGGATCGTTCTGAAGATATTGCTTTTTACGATATTGATATAACTCCGACATCACAACCTACTGAGATTTCTGATACATTGCAAGCTACTGATGGTAGCGATTCTATTGTTGTGCGTCAGGCAACAATGTTTCTCCCAAATGATATTTTGCTCACTTGGTTTAACGAGGGTTATAAATCACAATACCTTAAAGATTATAAACGTGCCGATCGACGTCGCATAACAGTTGATTTTGCCGCTCCTGCCGATTCTTTACCTGAAATCACTTTGTTGAATGGTGTGTTGGCAGGAAAAAAACTCGATGAATGTGCATTACTCAATACAGGTGAGACACAAGATACGCTTGAATATTGGATTACTGCTCCTGAGTTATTGGCTCAAGACACTGTGATGGCTGCAGCCAGATATATGCGCACCGACACTCTTCAGCAATTGACATGGGGAACTGATACATTGAAACTTATCCTAAAAGAAAATAAATCAAAAGAAAAAAAAGAAAAAAAAG
>JAFXGB010000059.1 GCA_017520235.1 Muribaculaceae bacterium
TCCCGAAGAACTTATCGCACAAGAACCGGCTTCAAGTCGCGACGAATCTCGTCTAATGGTAGTGAACCGCAAAACAGGGGAAATCTCTCACGAATATTTCAAAGATGTAATACAACACTTTGACGAAGGTGACATCTTCATTTTTAATGACACTAAAGTTTTTCCTGCCCGACTCTACGGTAATAAGGAAAAAACAGGTGCGCGCATTGAGGTTTTTTTACTTCGCGAACTTAACCAAGAGCACAAACTATGGGACGTATTAGTCGAACCTGCCCGCAAAATTCGCATTGGAAATAAATTATACTTTGGCGAAGACGAATCAATGGTAGCCGAAGTTATCGACAAGACCACTTCTCGCGGCCGCACTCTTCGTTTCCTTTTCGATGGAAGCCACGAAGAATTCAAGGCCGCTCTTTTCCGTTTAGGTCAAACCCCTCTGCCCGACTACATCAAGCGCGAGCCTGACGCAGATGACGCAGAGCGTTATCAATGCATCTTCGCTAAGAATGAAGGTGCGGTAGTAGCACCTGCTGCAGGCATGCACTTCAGCCGTGAGTTGTTAAAACGTATGGAAATCAAAGGTATCGAACAAGGGTTCCTAACTGTTCATAGCGGTCTTGGCAACTTCCGTGAAATTGACGTTGAAGACCTCACAAAACACCGCATGGACTCAGAGCAAATGGAAGTATCTCCCGAATTGGTACAACGCGTAAATGCGATCAAAGATGCCGAACGCAAAGTATGCGCTGTTGGCACCTCTGTGCTCCGTGGCATTGCAAGTGCAGTGTCAATGGGGGGACATATGAAGGTATTCGAAGGCTGGACCAACAAATTCATCTTTCCTCCTTATGATTTCACAGTCACCGACGCTCTTATCAGCAATTTCCATATGCCCTACTCTACAATGCTCATGATGGCATCGGCTTTTGGCGGTTATGAATTGACAATGGAAGCATACGAACAAGCCATAAAAGAAAAATACCGTTTCGGAGCTTATGGCGATGCAATGCTTATTATATAATATCATTTTAAGATGGTTATAAACGAACGTGATAGTCGCCATGAGCAAGTGCTTGTGGCGGCTCGTCAAATGATGACAGCCGCTCGCACCGCCCCAAAAGGTAAAGGTGTCGACATTATAGAGATTGCTCTCGTTGAAGGAGATGATCTCACTCGTCTTTCGCTCAAAATGGAGGCTATGGTCGAAGAGCATGGCATGAAATTTTTCCTTCGCGATGCCGATAATGTTCGTCAGGCCGAATGCGTAATATTAATTGGCACTCACGCTTTAAATCAAGGGTTGAATTGCGCTCATTGTGGATATGCTACTTGCGTAGCCAAACCCGAAGATGTTCCTTGTGCGATTAACACTATCGACGTGGGCATTGCTATTGGTTCGGCTTGCGCTATGGCTGCCGACTTGCGTCTTGACACCCGTGTGTTGTTTTCAGCCGGATTGGCGGCTCAAAAACTCAACATTCTCAACGGCTGCTCTCAAGTTTTTGCCATTGCAGTATCTGCATCATCTAAAAACCCGTTCTTTGACCGCAAACCCAAAGAAGAAAACAAGTAAAAACGGATATGGCTGATACTTTCTACACTCTCGACGCTCCTGCCGAAGGACTTTACAAGGAAAAAATGAGCAAATTTATCTCCTTTGCCGTTCCTGTAACATCGGCTACGGAAGCCAAAGAAGTTGTAGCTAAATATCAAAAAGAATATTTTGATGCACGACATGTGTGTTGGGCATATATGATTGGCACTGCCCGAAATGAGTTTCTTAGCAATGATAATGGCGAACCAAGCGGTACTGCAGGCAAGCCAATATTAGGTCAAATAAACTCTTTCAACCTCACTAATATTGTCATCATTGTTGTTAGATATTTTGGAGGGATAAAACTCGGCACTTCGGGATTGATTGTTGCCTATCGTGAAGCCGCTCGCGAAGCCATAAATGCCGGAAACATTATTGAATGCCATGAGATGGCTTCAATATCATTCACTTTCCCCTATTTATCAATGAACGATGTGATGAGAGTCGTAAAAGATCCTCAAATAAAAATCTCAGACCAAGTGTTTGACAACGCTTGTCAGATGACCGTTACTACTCGCCTTGACAATCGCGAGGCTCTTACAA
>JAFXGB010000060.1 GCA_017520235.1 Muribaculaceae bacterium
CCCGAGCGCATCTTTGCGCAGCTGGGCATCACCGATCCCGAACTGAAGAAAAACACGCAACCCGCGGAAAGAATTCCGCGGGTTTTACTTTTATGATCAATTTCTTTAAATTGACTATATATTTCATAAGAAGTAGCTTTCCTTAGGCTAAAGCACTAATTATCAGAATATATCATTTATAACCAACTACTGATATAATTTAACCAAAAGATATTTTTTTTGAAACATTCTTGAAATGATTTCAATGTACTTTTGCATTGTAAAATTTAAAACAAATAAAATGAAAACGAAATTAATTATGGCAGGTCTATTAACCTGCATTGGCATTACTGCTCATGCGCAGGATGCTAAAGCAAATGAGCCAAAAGGCAAAGCTATTATTCAAGTATTTGGTAACTTCCACTCCGGATTTGGTGCGGAAAATGACGATCGTGGTTTTGAATTAGATCGCAGTTACTTAGGATATGAATATAGACTCGGTGATGGTCTCTCTGTTAAAGGAGTAATGGACATAGGCAAATCAAGTGATGTTTCTGACTATCAACGCATCGCCTACATTAAAAATGCATTGGTTAGCTGGAAAAAAGGGAACATAACGTTAAATGGTGGACTTATTTCTACCACACAATTCAACTTTCAAGAGAAGTTCTGGGGCTACCGCTACATCATGAAATCATTTCAAGATGAATATAAATTTGGAAGTAGTGCCGATTTAGGTATATCTGTTGCATATAAATTTGCCAATTGGATTTCTGCCGATGCGATTATCGTAAATGGCGAGGGATATAAAAAGGTACAAAAGAATGATGGTTTGAATTACGGATTAGGTGTAACATTAACACCTATTAACGGATTTAATATTCGCTTATATGGTGCACTAAACGAAAGCGGTGACGAAGGCAAAAAAGATATCACTAATGTGGCAGCATTTATAGGCTATAAGCACGAGATGTTCACAATAGGGGCAGAATATAACTATATGATGAACACATCATATAATGAGAATGCAGATCTAAGCGGTTACTCTGTCTATGCCTCAGTAAATATACCCAAAGATGTCTCTTTATATGCACGATTCGATGATTTGTTTTCTAAGAACGATTGGAACATAACAAAAGATGAATCTACAGCAATTCTCGGTGCTCAGTTCAAACTCGGCAAGTATGTAAAGATTGCCCCCAATTTTAGGATGTCAATGCCTAAGGCTGATAATGCTAAGAACAGCTACTCAGCATACGTAAACTGTTATTTTGGGTTCTAATAAACATTTAATAATTAGTATTATATGAAAATTTTTTTCTCGTCAATTATTACATTGACACTTGTCATTGCCATGGTATCATGTAGTGGTAACGCAACAAATGATGGACGTAAGGCTCAAGAACTTTCAGGAGCAGGAGCAACATTTCCACTACCATTTTATAATGTGGTATTTGAAGAATTTGCACAAATTAATGGTGATGCAGTAGCATATGGGGGTATTGGCTCAGGCGGTGGTGTAAGAAACTTGCGTGATAAAATTGTGGATTTTGCCGGTAGTGATGCTTTCCTATCTGACAAAGAAATTTCAGAAATGGATCATGTTATTCACATCCCTACTTGCATGGGTGCAGTCGTTTTGGCTTATAATCTTGAAGGCATAAGCGATCTTAAACTTTCAGGTGATGTTATTGCTGATATTTTTGCAGGAGAGATTAAAATGTGGAATGACGCTCGTATTATTTCATTAAATCCCAATGTAAATCTTCCAAACGAGGCAATAATTCCTGTGTTCCGTTCTGATGGCTCCGGCACAACATTTGTATTCACTGATTATCTATCAAAAGTAAGTCAGTCATGGGAATCAAAATATGGCACTGGGAAATCAGTAAACTTCCCTTCCGGACAAGCAGCCAAAGGTAATCCCGGGGTTGCAGGTGTTATTAAACAAACAAAAAATTCTATTGGTTACGTTGGCTCAGAATATGCTTTCGCTCAAAAAATTCCATACGCGCAAATTCAGAACGCAAAAGGAGAATTCGTATTACCATCCTCTATGAGCATTTCGGCTGCAGCATTAGGCGAAATCCCTGCAGACACACGCTGTTCAATCACAAATTCAAATGCAGAGGGGGCATATCCAATTTCAACTTTTACTTGGATGATTATTTACAAAGAACAAAACTATTCAGACCGTAGCCAAGAACAAGCAATCGCGACACTCGATTTGTTGAAATACATTCTTTCAAACGAAGCTCAAAGTATTACATCAGAAGTACACTATGCTCCACTACCAGCCAAGGCAAAAGAGTTAAGTCTGAAAAATCTGGAAACCGTTACTTATAATGGTGTAAGATTATTACAATAAGCAGAATTTATGACTGATAAATTATATCGAATAATATTATTTATTACTGCATTAATTATGCCAATAGTGTGCGGGGGCATTGTTTATGCCCTCGTCACTGACGCATACGATGCTTTCGAACATTTCGGATTTTTGAAATTTCTTACATCTTCAGAGTGGAGCTGCACTGAGGGAAATGAGCAATATGGAGCTTTGCCATTCATCACAGGTACGCTAATGACCACATTGTTGGCTCTTATTTTTTGTATTCCGTTCTCTTTACCCGTAGCCTTATTTGTTGGAGAATATTTCAAGGGGACAAAAATTGCATCTATTTTAAGTACAGTAACCGATTTATTAGCAGGTATTCCATCAATTATATATGGGTTGTGGGGTTTCTATACCTTGCGACCTATAATTATGGCATTTAATATCTCTCCTCAAGGCTCAGGAGTACTTACTGCATCACTTGTATTGGCTATTATGATTGTGCCTTATGCCGCATCACTCAGTGCCGAATTTATTAAAATGGTACCAAATGACCTCAAAGAGGGAGCATATAGTCTCGGAGCAACTCGTTCCGAAGTTGTGAGAAAAGTAATATTTCCTGTTGCCGGTTCAGGTATATTCTCCTCTTATGTGTTAGCGATAGGTCGTGCTTTAGGTGAAACTATGACCGTAACAATGTTAATTGGGAATACCAATAATATTCCTAATTCAATTACCTCAACAGGAAATTCTATGGCATCAATTATTGCTAATCAGTTTGGCGAAGCAGATGACCTACGCCTTTCTTCTTTGATTGCCATAGGATTGATTCTATTCCTTATTACTGCTCTTATTAACATGATTGGTAAGATAATGATTAAACGTGCGAGAATAGCTTGATTATGTATTTATTAAAAATTAAACATCGTTTGGTAAAAGATAAGTTGATGCTTTGGAGCATTTGCCTGTTAGCAACACTTACGGTAGTTCCGTTACTTGCTATTTTAGGGGAAGTATTATTGCGAGGTTATGATCAGCTCTCTTGGACATTCTTTACAGAGCCAACACCTACTGCATACAAGACAATGGAAGCCATCAAAACTGGTGAGCCAATACCCGGAGGTATAGCAAATGGTATAGTGGGTACAATGATTATGTTAGGGATGGCAACTGTAGTAGCAATACCGTTAGGTATTCTTTGTGGAGCTTTCTTAGCAGAGAATAATAAGAATAGTTTTGCCCAATTTGTTAGTTATCTAACCGACCTTTTACAAGGCACCCCCTCGGTAATTATCAGTATCATTACCTATATTTGGGTAGTTGTTCCGATGAAGGGCTATTCAGCCATTGCGGGAAGCGCGGCTCTATGTATTATGATGCTTCCGCTCATCATTCGCTCAACCGAGGAAACATTGAAGATTCTTCCCGCATCATTAAAGGAGGCAGGATTGGCTCTCGGTGGCAACAAAGCTCGAGTGATGTTGAAAGTTCAGTTGCCTGCTGCCTTTGGAGGTATCTTTACCGGCGTATTGCTTGCAATCTCACGTGTGATTGGCGAAACTGCACCACTAATGTTTACAGCCCTTGGTTGCTCGTTTATACGCTTTGCGGTTGACAAACCAATATCTGCAGTACCTCTGCTTATCTGGGAGTTCTTTAACGACCCTAACTTACAAGAGTTGATTTGGGGTGCGTCCCTCTTTCTTTTATTATTTGTCCTAACACTAAATCTTTCTTCTAAATATCTTGCAAAGAAATGGAATCAATAACACCGATACTCGAATTTAAAAAGACTTGCGTATCATATACCAAGCAAACAATGGCAGTGAAATATGTATCAGCAACCATAGAGAAGAATACAATCACTGCAATAATGGGCCCTTCAGGGTGTGGAAAATCCACATTACTACGTGCAGTTAATTTGATGCACAATCTCTATCCTAATATCCGCGTTGATGGCGAGATTTTACTCAATGGTGAAAATATCCTCTCGATGGAACCCATTGATGTTCGTCGTCGAATAGGAATGGTATTTCAACGTCCAGCACCATTTCCGACCATGAGTATTTTTGATAATGTTTTATCAGGATATGCTCTAAATGGTATTCGCTTATCTAAAGAGGAGAAGATGCAAACAGTAGAACGTTGTTTGAAAAGCGTTGCACTTTGGAACGAAGTAAAAGATGTATTAAATAAAAAAGGTACATTCCTTTCGGGTGGACAGCAACAACGCTTGTGCATTGCCCGAGCCTTGGCAATGAAACCCGATATTTTATTGATGGACGAACCGACATCGGCACTTGATCCTATTGCGACAAAACATATCGAGGAGTTGCTATTGGAACTACAAAAAGAGGTTACAATCCTTATCGTAACACACAATATGGGGCAAGCAAAACGTATCTCCTCAAAATCGATGTTTATGTATTTGGGTGAACTTGTTGAATACGGCGACACTGCGACAATGTTCTCTAACCCAACGGACGAACGCACCAAAGAATATTTAACAGGAAAAGTAGGATAAAATATTATAATCATAGTATTTCTTTACATTCTGATAGTATTTTCATCTGCAGTTAGTCTATTTTAAGGTAAAGGGCTATCGTTTTTCAGTAAAATCCAAATAAAAATTTGACTTTTTGCTATAAAACATATTAAATATATTTGGTTTAATAAAAATGTTAGCTAAATTTGTAACTATAGAAAATCAATACCATTTAATTCATATACTATGGATATTAATAATATCATGACTTCGCTTGAGGCGAAACACCCTGGAGAAAAAGAATATCTTCAGGCGGTGAGAGAAGTGTTAATGTCAGTTGAAGAAGTGTACAATCAACATCCTGAATTTGAGAAAGCTCGAATAATCGAACGTATGGTTGAGCCCGACAAAATTGTTACATTCCGTGTAACATGGATTGATGACAAAGGCGATGTACAAACCAATATCGGCTATCGTGTACAATTTAACAATGCCATAGGTCCATATAAAGGAGGTATCCGTTTCCATGCTTCGGTAAACCTATCTATTTTAAAATTCCTCGGTTTTGAACAAACATTCAAAAATGCACTCACAACACTACCTATGGGTGGTGGAAAAGGTGGTTCTGATTTCTCTCCAAGAGGTAAGAGTGATCGCGAGATAATGCGCTTCTGTCAAGCATTTATGCTTGGACTATGGAAAAATCTTGGTCCTGACCGCGATGTTCCAGCTGGTGATATTGGCGTAGGTGGGCGTGAAGTTGGATATATGTATGGCATGTATAAAAAACTTGTAGAGGAACACACCGGAACATTTACCGGTAAAGGTCTTGATTTTGGAGGCTCTCGCATACGCCCCGAAGCAACAGGTTTTGGTGCTTTATATTTTGTTTCCAACATTCTTGAAAAACACGGAGAAAATCTTAACGGCAAAACAGTCGCTATATCAGGATTTGGAAATGTAGCGTGGGGTGCAGCATTAAAAGCTACCGAATTAGGAGCTAAAGTTGTTACTATCTCGGGACCTGACGGATATGTTTATGATCCGGACGGAATTAGTGGAGAAAAGATTGATTATATGCTTGAACTTCGAGCATCAGGTAATGATATAGTAGCTCCATATGTTGAAAAATATCCGGGTGCCACTTTCTATGAAGGTCGTAAACCATGGGAACAAAAAGTTGACATAGCTCTTCCTTGTGCAACACAAAATGAACTTGATGGCGAGGATGCAAAACAACTTGTCGCCAACAATACATTATGTGTAGCTGAGGTTTCAAATATGGGTTGTACCCCTGAAGCAATTGACACATTAATTGAAAACAAAGTAATATATGCTCCCGGTAAAGCGGTTAATGCCGGTGGCGTTGCTACATCAGGGCTTGAAATGAGCCAAAATGCAATGCATCTAACATGGAGCGAAGAAGAAGTTGACCAAAAACTTCATGGCATCATGAAAGATATCCACTCTCAATGTGTTAAATATGGTACACAACCCGATGGCTACATCAACTACATGAAAGGAGCTAATATTGCCGGATTCATGAAAGTTGCCAATGCCATGATGGGACAAGGTATCATCTAAGTTCAAAAATAAGATTAAATAATAAAACAATAAGCGTGAGCTCTGCAATAGAACTCACGCTTACTTTTTATGACAATAACAATTTATATCCATGCTATAACAGAATATATCAATATTAATATTGATATTGTACAACCCATAAATATCATTAAATCTGAGAGATGATAAGCAATAGTTACACCTCTCACTGCAATATTTCCATGTGCTTTTTTATAATAATATGTACGAGGAGTAGATATCTTATACGCAATATATTTAGACAAATAATATACTCCAATTGCAATTGTACTTCCCACCATTGCCCCAATTATTAAATCACCTGGATAATGAACGCCTAGATATAATCGTGAATATGAATTTAAAAACGCCCACACATAAATAAATATTGTAAATCTTCTCGCAGAAAACAATAACGACAAAAATGTTGCAAGCGCAAAAGAGTTTGCTGCATGGCATGAAGGAAAACCATAAGCTCCTCCACGATATCCGTCAACAATGTGCACCTCTGGGGAGATGAGGTTTAATATATTAGATGGGCGTAATCGTTCTACATAAGGGCGTATATGAGATGCACATATATGATCAGAAAGACCAACAGTTAATACCGTTCCAAGGACAAATATTGTTGCCACTTTCCACCCGTAGCGACGATACAATATAAACAATATAAGGGCATACATTGGAGCCCATATTAACTTGCCGGTAAATGCTTTCATGAAATAATCAAAAAAAGGCAAATGCAAGTCATTCAAAAATAAAAATATATTTGTATCTAATTCAATTAAAAAATCCAACATATATCTAATTGCGTTTTAATGATATTATCTTTTATCTAAATCATCATATAATTTCTGTAAAAATACTTTTCCAAATACAAGATTGTCTTCATCACAACTATCAGAAATATATTTTACTTTTTCAGAATCACAATTATACACAACTTCACCATCCTCGTTCACCATGCCAAATTGTGACTGATCGACAAAAAACGCATAATGAGGAGATGACGGGTTTAGTATATTTTTGCTGAACACAAATTGGTCATGGGGGATACCCAATTGATACAATAGCGTAGCTGCAATATCAACTTGTGATGCTATCGTTTCGATTTTCTGCTTTTCCTTTACAACCCCACCTGTAAAAATCAGAGGAATACGATGACGATCTACAGGATTTTGTATTTCTTTCGCTGACGGATAAGAGCCATAATGATCAGGAACAATTATTAACAAAGAATTATTCCACTCTCCTATCTCCTTTAACTTAACGACAAAATCGCCAAGACAGCTATCGGCATAAGCAAATGCATTAGCTTTTTTATCCGTTATTTTAGGGTTACTATAAGGCACCTCAAATGGCTCATGGCTACTTGAAGTCTGTATTATAGCAAGTTTTGGTATATCATCATAATAGTTTCGTATATCACTCACACAACGAGCGAATACGTGATGATCATGAGCCCCCCATTTACTCAATCTATCTTCAATAGGAAAATCTTTATCTGAAATTATTTTATCAAATCCCGCTGAAACAAGAAATGCATTCATGTTGGTAAAATTAGCATCACCGCCATAATAATAAGTCATGTTATAGCACACATCTTTCAACGCTCGAGGTATAGATGGAAGATTATCGGTCTTCGTTACATCTTTCATGATACTTGTTGTGGGCTGTGCCGGATATGCACTTATAATTGCAGGCAAGGCCCTATCAGTACGATAACCGTTAGCAAAACAATTGGTAAACAAAATTCCTTCTTGTGCTATTGAATCCATGTTTACAGCAATAGGAGCTGCTCCTCCAAGAGTTTTCATCAAATGCGATGAAAAGCTCTCCATTATTACCAAATATATATTAGGACGTTGAGTTGTAAATAGTTGTGGAATAGTATCAGTTACAGGCTTGTCAACAAGAGTTTCAAAAATTTCATCTGCTTTTTCTGCTTCAAAAAAACGGAATTGTGAACTAAAATTACTTTGATGTGTAGCTGAATACATAAAACTAAACATCGGATTTATAGCTGCATGATTTAATAATTGATTTTGACTATAATAAACAGCACTCAAATTCATTGTCGATACAGTAAACCCTCCACGAATAGGGATAAACAATCCACCGGTTATCAGCAATAGTATAACTGAAAATAATATGCTTTTTTGCTTTTTACATCTAATACGATATAGCACCGTTTTATATAGCATGAAATATATTGCAGTAACAGCAATTATTGCAATAACTCCTCCTACTATATACCATGTTGACACACTCGCCATTGCCGATGCCGGAGAAGAA
>JAFXGB010000061.1 GCA_017520235.1 Muribaculaceae bacterium
CGTGCCAAAACTAATTAAGTATTACAAAAAAAACTCTAAGTAAATCATGGCTAATTTTTATACAGATAATCCCGATTTGAAGCATCACCTTAATCATCCTTTGATGCGTAAAATCGTTGAACTCAAAGAACGCAATTATACTGATGCAGAAAAGTTTGACTATGCTCCGTTAAACTTTGAAGATGCAATGGATTCATATGACAAAGTGCTTGAAATCGTAGGTGAACTTTGTGGCGGATTGATTGCTGAAAATGCTGAAAGCGTTGACCATCAAGGACCACGCGTTGAAAACGGACGCGTAATCTATGCCGATGGCACACAAGAAAATCTTGATGCTTGTCGCAAAGCCGGTTTGATGGGTATGGCAATGCCTCGTCGATTTGGTGGATTGAACTTCCCTATCACTCCATATATCATGGCAGCTGATATCGTGAGCCGTGCTGATACCGGATTTGAAAACCTTTGGGGACTTCAAGATTGTGCAGAGACAATCTATGAATTTGCCGATGAAGATCAAAAACAACGCTACATCACTCGCGTGTGTGCAGGTGAAACAATGTCAATGGACTTGACTGAGCCTGATGCAGGGTCTGACCTTCAATCGGTAATGCTTAAAGCTACTCCACAAGAAGATGGTACATGGCTATTGAATGGTGTTAAACGCTTTATCACTAATGGTGATAGCGACATTCACTTGGTGCTTGCTCGTTCTGAAGAAGGCACAAAAGATGGTCGTGGACTTTCTATGTTCATCTATGACAAACGCAATGGTGGTGTAACTGTGCGTCGCATCGAAAACAAGATGGGTATTAAGGGCTCTCCTACTTGCGAACTTGTTTACAAAAATGCTAAGGCTGAACTATGTGGCTCTCGTCGTCTTGGTCTTATCAAATATGTGATGGCATTGATGAATGGTGCTCGCCTTGGTATTGCAGCACAATCAGTAGGTGTTAGCGAAATCGCTTATCGTGAAGCTCTTGCTTATGCTAAAGATCGTCGCCAATTTGGTAAAGCTATCATCGAATTCCCTGCTGTGTCAGAAATTCTTTCAGTAATGAAAGCAAAACTTGATGCTTCTCGCACATTGCTTTATGAATGTTCTCGTTTTGTCGATATGTACAAAGTATATGAAGATATCGCAAAAGAACGCTCATTGACTGCTGAAGAACGCCAAGAGATGAAATACTACAGCCGTTTTGCTGATGCTTGTACTCCATTGATCAAAGGAATGGGTAGCGAGTATTGTAACCAAAACGCATATGATTGTATCCAAATTCATGGTGGCTCAGGCTTCATGAAAGATTATGCCTGTGAACGTGTTTATCGTGATGCTCGCATCACTTCAATCTATGAAGGAACAACACAACTTCAAGTTGTTGCTGCAATTCGCCACGTCACCACAGGTACATATCTAAACTTGATTAAGACTTATGAAGCTGAAGAAGTTTCAGCTGCATTGCAACCATTGAAAGATAACCTTGCTGCGATGACAGCTAAATATGAAGCTGCGGTTGCTAAGGTTACAGAGGTTAAAGATAGCGCATACAACGACCTAATGGCTCGTCGTCTTGTAGAAATGGCAGGAAACATCATCATGGGACACCTGTTGTTACTTGATGCTACTCGCAACGAAGCATTTGTTAAGTCTGCTACAGTTTACAACAAAATGGTTCAAGCCGAAGTTGCTAAACATGCCGACTTCATCAACAGCTTTGACCCTGCTCAAACAGCCCTCTACCAAGCATAATCCCAAACAAATGCAAAATAATCAACGCCGATGCAATCTGCACCGGCGTTGTCTATTTATAAATCAAGTTGTATTTACAATGCGACTTTGAATGTTTTGTCTGCTACTTTCACGATGTAAATGCCTTTGTCGGCAACGGAGATAGTTGTATCATTGCCGGTATAAACGAGCTGCCCATTGATGTTGTAAACCTCTACAGGAGTATTTTTTATACCCTTTATGATAATATTGTTTCCTTTAGATGTAACATTAATTGAGCTGTCGTTATTGATGTTTTCTATTCCACTTGTTTCTGAGATAATGATTTTTTTTGTAACTCTGTCAGCAGAGGCATAGTTGTCATCTCCTGCTTGGTTTGCCTTAATTGTAACTTCACCAGCTTTCAAGCAGTCAAGGAACACTGATCCATTTGATGTATAGATTTCTGCAATTGATTCATCGCTTACGCTATATTTAATCTCAAGTCCCGATGTAGCTACGGCAGTTAACTCTAATTGATCCCCAACGAATAGATTGTCAAACGTTTGCTCCCATTCAATCGATTGTGTCGCTTGTGTAATTGTGAGTGTACCTCTTTCGTATGAGAACGAATAATTTTGAGCTTCTGCTCCGGTAGCAATAATAGGATAAGTTCCTACGCCACTCTCTTTTGTCGCGGTAGTAGCAATTGTTGGTTTAGAGATGAGCACTTCTTCGTTTTCATTATTTTTGAATCCGAAATAAGAGCATGAGAATTCC
>JAFXGB010000062.1 GCA_017520235.1 Muribaculaceae bacterium
CAGCGCGTCCAAGCCCATATTTAGGCACATTCCAAACGTCTTATTTCTGCACATTTATAGCAATAACTTCCGAAGAAATAGGGTATAATTGTGCAATAATCGCAATAAATGTACAGTTATAGGGTATTTCTTCGGATAAACTCCGCAAGAATGCAACAAAGAAGAGGAAAGTATATAGAATATATAGTAAATATATATCTACTACTACATCTACTAAAAGGGGAAAAGAGAATTTTTGAAAGATTTTTTGAGAGGAGAAAGAGAAAGAGAAAAAGAAAAAGTTGCGCTCAAAAGAAAAAGAGAAAGCCCACAAAGAGAAAACTCCTTGCAGGCTTGCATCATATTCGTGAAGCCACGAAAAAGGTCAGAAACCTTTGCCTTTCTGTCGTTGGTACACCACAGTTTGGTTTTTGTCGAGATTGACGATTTTGAACATCACCATTGAGCGGTTGGGAATATCCTCGGGAAGCATAGTAACGAGCCGGGCAATAACCTCATCTACGTTGTTGAAGCCTACGTCCGTCAGTTCTGCCACGTTCTGCCCATTGTGATATGCGGCAGCATTCACCATAAAGCGATATGACAATCTGAAATGTGTGTCCTCCTGCTTCTGCTCTCTGGTCGAAGTCTTGCCGGAGAAGAATATGAAGTCAATCACTTTGTCGTTCAACTCCCACGCAGGGGAGTAGTCAATCTTTATGTATCCTCGTGTTACCTTGTGTCCGCTACTATGGTTCATCGCAAACGCAACGTCCGATATAGAGGCACGGACATCGTTCTGCGCCACCGTACCCCACGTGTGCCGGAACGTATATACAGAGTACCAATCCTCTTTCGGTAGTTCCATTGCCTTGCATATCTGTTTGATGCCGCTATTAGCGTTTGCATTGAAGCTGTCCGATGTTCCCATACGTTGATAGAAGTTGAACAGGCGTTCGCTATCTGTCGTGTCGAGGTACTTATCAAACAACGGCTGAACTATTGCAGGCACACGCATTTCCATATACGCACCATCAGAACGGCTCTTGCGTGTCTTTGCACGTTGGTAACGAATGATGCCGTTCTCATAGTCTTTCTTGCGGAGATTATACAGGTCCACTGTGTTGATACCTGCAAGGCAAAGCACCATCATCGCAATATCACGTCCGAACTCCGTCAATGGGAACTTCATCTTGCTGTCGGGGAGAGGGAACGAGAAGAACGCCCGGCACGCCTCGGGAGTAATGGCAAGTTTCTCCGCCTTGTCTGCCGCAGGGATTTCCACCTTAACCCACGGATTGGTCTTGATGCGGATAAGTCCTGTGTCATAGTCGTTGTACTCCAATTGCGCCGCCTTGAACACCTGTCGCATACAGATAGGGTACATTTCCTTTGCCCTGTGCGTACTCTCCAATGATTTAATCCACCTGTTCACCAACTGCGATGTGAAGTGCGAGAACATCACCTTTGTCGTTCCTGTGAAGCGTTCGAGGTGTTGTAGCGCAAGTTGATAGTTCTTTGCGTTCCGTTCCTGTCCATTATCAATCATACGTGCGATGTGCGTGCGTGCGTAGTCCGAGAAGCAAATATCATCATTGCCACTCGTGAGGAACTCCGCAATCTCCTTTGCCGTCCAATGCTCGATGTCCTTTTTGTTCAGCCGCTCATTGTACTCCAAAATCTTCTGCGTACAGTATTGTAGTACGTAGGGGTCTTTGATTTCGTTGGTCTTGGTCAGTTCCTTTCTCGTAACCATCTTGTCTGTCTTGATGAACGAAGATGCACGATGATGTGTTACCCGGATATACACAGGGTAAAAACCGTCAGCCCTCGCCGTTCTCACTACTGCTTTCAATGTTGCCATATCTGTTATTCTTTATCGTTAATCATCAACTGCGTTCCAAAGTGTCTGTATCGTGTTCCAATGGGTTGAGGTGCATTTTGTCATAACTCGCTCACACCTCGGCAATACCATTTGTACAACACCCGTACAACACTGTTGTAAAAACCCACCAACTATTGTACAACATTTGCGTTCATTCTGCACATTTAATGCTCATATCGCACGTACATTATTTATATAAAATAGGCGGTAAGCCCTTGATTGCGAAAAGCCTACCGCCTAAATCGTTAATAATCAAGTATCTTACTTGTTATCCTCCACAGCAGCCTGTGCGGCAGCAACACGTGCAATTGGCACACGGAATGGAGAACAGCTTACATAATTCATGCCAAGTTTTGCACAGAATTTAACTGATGAAGGTTCACCACCATGTTCACCACAAATACCAACCTTCAATTCAGGCTTAGTAGCACGACCCTTTTCAACTCCCATGCGAACGAGTTGACCAACACCTTCTTGATCAAGGACTTCAAATGGATCTGTCTTGATGATACCATTTTCTTTATAAAATTTCAAGAACTTAGGAGCATCATCACGAGAGAACCCAAATGTCATTTGAGTTAAATCGTTTGTACCAAATGAGAAGAAATCAGCAACAGTAGCAATTTCATTAGCAACAAGAGCAGCACGAGGCACTTCTATCATTGTACCAACTTTATATGCAACAGTTTCGCCTTTTTCTTCAAATACTTTAGCTACAGTAGCATTGATTACATCTGCTTGGTTTTGGATTTCTTTTAATGAACCAACTAATGGGATCATAATTTCAGGGAATACCTGAACACCACGAGCTTGAACGGCTAAAGCTGCCTCGATGATTGCTCGAGTTTGCATTTCGGTAATTTCAGGATATGTGATACCAAGACGACAACCACGATGTCCTAACATTGGATTAAATTCTTCAAGGCTATCAACTTTAGCTTTAACTTGCTCAAGAGTTATACCCATTTCCTCTGCTAATTCTTTTTGAGTAGCTGTTTGATGAGGAACGAATTCATGCAAAGGAGGATCAAGGAGACGAATAGTTACGCCATAACCATCCATTGCTTCAAAAATACCTTCAAAGTCGCCACGTTGCATTGGAAGCAATTTGCCAAGAGCTTCAACACGTCCTTCTTTATCGCTTGCAAGAATCATTTCACGTACGGCTTTAATACGATCACCTTCGAAGAACATGTGTTCTGTACGACAAAGACCTATACCTTGAGCGCCGAAGTAACGAGCTTGCTTAGCATCGCGTGGAGAGTCAGCATTAGTGCGTACAAGAGTTTTTGTATATTTTTCTGAAAGATTCATGATTGCACCGAAGTCGCCGTCAAGTTCAGGATCAGTAGTAGGTACTTGACCATCATATACTTCACCGGTAGAACCATTCAATGAAATCCAATCACCTTCTTTATATACTTTACCACTCATTTCAAGAGTTTTTGCTTCATAGTCAACCTTGATTTCACCAGCACCAGAAACACAGCATTTACCCATACCACGCGCAACTACAGCAGCGTGAGAAGTCATACCTCCACGCATTGTCAAGATTCCTTGTGCAACTGCCATACCACGAAGATCTTCAGGAGATGTTTCGATACGAACAAGAACGACTTTCTTCTTCTTTTCAGCCCATACTTCAGCTTCGTCAGCAAAGAATACGATTTGACCAGTTGCTGCGCCAGGAGAAGCAGGAAGACCTTTTGCTGCAACTTTTGCACGTTTTAATGCATCTTTGTCAAATACTGGGTGAAGTAATTCATCTAACTTTTGTGGCTCCATACGGAGTAGAGCTGTCTTTTCGTCAATAGCACCAGCACGAAGAAGGTCCATTGCGATTTTAACCATAGCAGCACCTGTACGCTTACCATTACGAGTTTGGAGCATCCAAAGTTTACCATCTTGGATAGTGAACTCCATATCTTGCATATCTTTGTAGTAATCTTCAAGGCGATTAGAGATAGCAATAAGTTCAGCAGCAAGAGTAGGCATTGATTCCTCAAGTGAAGGATATTTGCTTGCACGTTCTTCTTCACTGATACCTTGGAGAGCAGCCCAACGACGTGAGCCTTCTGTTGTGATTTGTTGTGGAGTGCGAATACCAGCTACAACGTCTTCACCTTGTGCATTGATAAGGTATTCACCATTAAACATATTTTCACCTGTTGCAGCATCACGGCTGAAAGCAACACCAGTTGCAGAGTTATCTCCCATATTCCCATAAACCATCGCTTGAACGTTTACTGCAGTTCCCCATTCTTCAGGAATTTGATTCATGCGACGATAAAGGATAGCACGTTCATTCATCCAACTATCAAATACAGCACAGATACCACCCCAAAGTTGTTCCCAAGCGCTATCAGGGAAATCTTTGCCAGTAAAATCTTTAACCGCAGCTTTAAACAATTTAACAAGGGTTTGAAGATCTGACACTTCAAGTTCAGTGTCAAGTTTTACACCTTTTTCTTCTTTAACCTTTTCCATGATAGCTTCAAATGGATCGATGTCAGCTTTGCTCTTTGGTTTCATACCAAGAACTACGTCACCATACATTTGAACAAAACGACGATAGCTATCCCATGCGAAACGGGGGTTACCACTCTTTTCAGCAAGAGATGCCACTGTAGCATCGTTCATACCAAGGTTTAATACTGTATCCATCATACCAGGCATTGATGCACGTGCACCTGAACGAACAGATACTAACAATGGATTCGCTGGATTATCAAAATTTTTACCAGTAAGTTTTTCGACGTGAGCAATAGCTGCTTCTACCTCATCTTTAATCAGCGCAACGACAGCGTCACGACCTTTTTGGGTATATTCAGTACATACTTCTGTTGTGATTGTGAATCCCGGTGGAACGGGCATACCCAACAGATTCATTTCAGCAAGGTTTGCACCTTTACCACCAAGGAGATTTCTCATGGTAGCATTACCCTCGGCTTTTCCATCGCCGAATGTATAAACTCTTTTCATTAGCGGTTTTTGTTAATTAAGTGTTATATAAATGTAATTAAATCAATATATCGAAGAGAGTAGTGCAAATATAAGATATAAAAATGAGACGTGAAATTATTTTAAAAGAAATTGTCAGAAAAGATGTTTTTTTTCGCATTATTGTGTAGCTTTGCAATAAATTTAAAAGATTAGAGAATTGGCACGTAAACGTAGAGAACTTCCTGTTTTTGAGAATGTAGAAATTATTGATGTTGCAGCAGAAGGCAATAGCATCGCTCGCGTCAATGATTTAGTTGTATTTATCCCATACGGAGCACCTGGGGATATAGTTGATGTTAAAATTCGCAAAAAGAAAAAATCCTTTGCAGAAGGATTTATAACTAATTTTCAAAAACGATCTGACATTCGAAAAGAGCCTATATGTGAGCATTTTGGGATTTGTGGAGGTTGCCGATGGCAACATTTGCCATATAAATTCCAACTTCAATGCAAACAACAGCAAGTAAAAGATGCCCTTGAACGAATTGCGAAAGTTAAAATCCCTGAAATTAGGCCGATTCTTGGTTCTAATAATATTTGGGAATACCGCAATAAAATGGAATACACATTTTCAAACAAAAAATGGTTGACATTTGAGCAAATGAAGAGCGAAGAAATATTTCCAGATCGCAATGCTGTTGGATTTCATATATCCGGAGCCTTTGATAAAGTCCTCGATATAAAAAAATGCTATTTGCAAAATGGACAAAAAAAGATTGAATGGTTGCCTATTTTTAAAACTCTTGGCAGAAATGAACATATTAAAAATCCTTTTGATTATGAAAGTGAAGATTGCTTATATTTCCGCGATAATAAAGAAAAGGAAATCACCAAAGATAATTTGCCAGTATTTTATTACAAATACAAA
>JAFXGB010000063.1 GCA_017520235.1 Muribaculaceae bacterium
ACTTGTTGGATTATTCACCCATCCACAATATAAAGAATGACGGGACTAAATATCCGGCTATAATGGTTACTACTGCTGATCATGATGATCGTGTAGTGCCTGCTCACTCATTCAAGTATGCTGCTACATTGCAAGCTGCAAACACAGGTGATGAGGCAAAAATCATTCGCATTGACAGCAAAGCAGGTCATGGAGCTGGAAAACCTATTGCTAAGGTAATTGACGAGTATGCCGATATATATTCATTTATATTCTATAATTTAGGAATAGAGCCTACTTCGGAAAAATAAGATGAGGAAGCATGTTTCATTGGTCGTTGTTTCATTGTTGGCTTTAGTGCTGACAGGGTGTTTTACAGGGGTAGAGAGTACACCCAAGATTACTGCCGATGATGTAAAACGAGAACAAATTATTGTTACCGCTGAGCAGTTATACATGGATTCTGTCAAGCCTGAGCGATTTACAAGATGGAAACCTGGGAAACAATTTTATGTTACTGACAATAAGATAAATCTCATCTTTGGCGCGACAGCCAAGCATGATTGTGCCTTAATGGGCGATACTATTGTATATCGTGATTGCCGAGCAACAAATTCTGTTATTGGAGAAGAAGTTGTTGATTTGGTATTTGAAGATAATCAAGGACACGAATATATGTATAGAGTGGGCATGTCGGTAAAGGATATGCTTGACCGAGAAAATGTAGAGGTGCCTTTCACAATTGAATTGTCAGTTATTTCTGATGCAAAGAAAAAATTACAAGGAAACACCTATTATATTCTAACTCCCATGTGGTATGATTTTAATGAAGAAATATCGCATGGCCGCAAGTTTGTTCCTGTTAAAATCAATGATATTCAACCCGGAAATCACATTTATCCATTGAGATTGGTATGTGAAGATGAGAGAGGCGATGAATTCCAATTGTTTATGTCAGTGGGTGGTGGCAAAAAATCACCTCGTCGTTTCTCAGCATTGTTTTCGTTTACTGATCCTCACTTGAAATATCCGTTGATAATCGATGAAGTGTGGCAAAATATCATCAATGGAAAAGTCGCACCTGACATGACTCGCGATGAGTGCCGTCTATCATTAGGAGCGCCTAAGGAGATTGACCGCCGACCGGGATATAGCGGAGTGCGTGAGATGTGGATTTATGAAAACGGTGTATATCTGATTTTTGAAGATGGATTGTTGCGAGAGTTTCGCAATGATGCAGTTATAAGATAAAGTTAAAAACTATTAGTAAACTGAAATTGTTATTTAGGTAGAAGTAATAAATTTAGGACTATGAAACTGAAATTTTTGGGAACAGGAACATCAACAGGAGTGCCACAAATAGGGTGTGGCTGTGCTGTGTGTCAATCAGAAGATGCTCACGATAAACGTTTGCGCGCATCTGTGTTGGTGTCAGTAGGGGAGACTAATATTCTCATTGACTGTGGTCCTGATTTCAGAGAGCAGATGCTACGCATCGGAAGTCCTAAACTTGAAGCATTGCTCATTACACACAGCCATTACGATCATGTGAGTGGTATTGATGATTTGCGCCCATATTGCACTATTGGCGACGGTTTCCCCATCTATTGCAAGTCAGATGTTGCTACTGACCTCAAAGAACGTGTCCCATATTGTTTTGCTGAACATCCTTATCCCGGTGTACCGACATTAAACATAAATGAAATATCAACAAAGCCATTCATGATAGGGGAGGTGGAGATAGTGCCATTACCGGTGATGCACTATAAACTCCCAATCGTGGGATACAAAATAGGTAATCTTGCATATATAACTGATGCAAAAGTTGTTCCCGATAGTACGATTGAAATTTTGAGAGGAGTTGATACTCTTGTGATAAACGCACTACGCACAAAGGAACATATTTCGCACATGACATTGGCACAAGCTCTTGATGTGATAAATGCTATCAAACCACGCATAGCCTATTTGACTCATTTAAGTCACGACATGGGATTGCATAATGAAGTATCTCGCCGTATGCCTGAGAATGTCAAACTCGCCCACGACGATCTCTCTATCTTCATCCCATACTAAGTGGCGAGTCGCAC
>JAFXGB010000064.1 GCA_017520235.1 Muribaculaceae bacterium
CAATTCGGTCTCGACCGTTGGTATGAAGTGACATTTGACGAAACTATCAATCCCAAAGACGCACAACGCATCTTTAGCCAAACAGCAGGTGTGCAAGTGGCTACATGCAAAGTGCCTATGGTATTGAAAGAAAACGGCACTTATAAAGTAGCTGAACCTCTTTCTGACGAAGTGCGTCCTTCATCTATGCCGTTCAACGACCCTCGTTTGAGCAGTCAATGGCACTACAACAACACAGGGGTGTTAGGAACCAGCAAAGTAGGCGCCGACATCAACCTCTTCAAAGCGTGGGAAATCACTACAGGTAATAGCAACACCCTTGTTGCCGTAATCGACGGTGGTATCGACTACACTCACGAAGACCTTGCTGCCAACGTTTATCTCAACCAAGCCGAATTAAACGGTGTTGCAGGTCAAGATGATGATGGTAACGGATATATCGACGACATTTATGGTTGGAACTTCTGTACCAACTCAAAAGACATCTATCCTCACGCTCACGGTACTCACGTAGCCGGAACAATCGCCGCTGTTAACAACAACGGCATAGGTGTGTGCGGTGTAGCCGGTGGTAATGGCTTTGCCAATAGCGGTGTTAAGATGCTCTCTTGTCAAGTATTCGATTCTCGTTCAGGTTCAGGCCAAGGCGACTTTGCCGCTGCTATCGTTTATGCAGCTAACAATGGCGCCAACATCGCCAACTGTTCATGGGGTTGGGCCACACCCGACTACTACGAACAAGATGTACTCGATGCTATCGACTACTTCATCGCAATGAACCGTGGTAACAACGTGAGCGGTGGTGTAATGTTCTTCGCAACAGGTAACGATGGTGCTACAGGCAATATGTATCCTGCATGCTACGAAAAAGTTGTTGCCGTAGGTTCTATGACCGACGATTTCACTATCGCCTCTTATTCTAACTATGGCGAATGGGTTGACATCGTAGCTCCCGGTGGTCTCCTCGACTTTGGCGAAGCTCATGGTGTGTTAAGTACTCTTCCAGGCAACCAATATGGTTTCAATGAAGGTACATCAATGGCTACACCTCACGTTACCGGTATTGCTGCCCTTGTTGTTTCACAACATGGCAACTCTACCCTACCGGCTGAAACTGTTCGTCAACAAATCGTCACTTCGGTAAATGACATCTATGCTTACAACGAAGGCAAAGAAGGTCTTCATGGTGCAGGTTACATCGACGCAGCAAAAGCCCTCAACATGAGCGGTAGCGGTGTTGCTCCCGAACCAGTTGACACATTCACTGCACTTCCTGCTCAAGATAATATCACACTCGAATGGGTTATCCCTGCTTCAAACGACAATAACGTGAATTATCACGCTCTTTATTTCAGCACTGAAGCATTCGATGCCACTACCGATTTGAGTACCCTCAACAAGGTAAACATCGACACTAAATTCCTTTCTTCGGGCGACACTACAACTTACGTGTTGGAAGGTCTTCAACCATTGACAACTTACTACCTTGCGATGAAGGCAGTAAACCGTTGGGGTGATGCATCGGCACTTTCTCCAGTAATTGTAGCAACTACCAATGCCGGGCCTAAGATGACTGTAAGCAAATCTTCATTGTCATTTACAGTTAAACCCGGCGCACAAGGCAATGCAACCTTCAACATTGGCAACGACGACGAAGGGCTATTGAAATGGAACGCATTTATCAATTCTACACAAGCAACTGCAGCTACTCGTTCGATTGAAAAAGCCACTCCGGGTGCTATCGTAAAATACAACAGCAAACTTGGTGCGGTTCCTTATGCTGCTAACCCTGTATTCAAAACATCTGATTACATTGCAAGTGACTATCCTAAAGAATTCAAATATTTCGATGAGCTTTATGCAGCAATTGGTGACGAAGACAAAACCTTGCCCAACTCTATGGCTCAATGGTTCTATGTTGATGCAGAAACCTATCCCGAAGGGTTCAACCTCACCAACATCAAAGTAACAAGCACATATGGAAAGAATCCAACATTCCAAGTTTACAAAGGTAGCAACATCTCAACTTCAACCCTCCTTCAAGAGTTTACACCTTACTTCTACTCTGACGGAGCAATGAAATTAGATGAACAAATCTATTTCGCTCCCGGTGAATCATTCTGGATTGTTGTTCACTTCCCAGCAAACCAAGAAGACTATCCTCTTGGCCTTGCCACTGTTACCGACAATAGCTATGCCGCTTACTCATATATGAGTAACGACATGGGTAAAACTTGGGTTACTCTCGCCGACGCACTCAAAGGTTCTAAATATGAATCAATCAGCAGCAAAGCCGGTTGGGCAATCACTGCAATGAGTCTTAACCCCGACTGGAGTAAGATTATCACAATCACTCCTAACGAAGGTCAAGTAAAACATGGCGAAACTCAAGCCGTTATCGTTACAAACGACGGTCAACCAGTTGTAAACGGCACATATAAATTTAACCTCCACTTCAACACCAACGAAAGCGAAAAGAACACCACTGTTGTTCCTGTTACAATGACTGTTAGCGGCAACGCTCCAGTAATGTCGCCGGCTAAAGTGGTTAACTTCGGCAACCTCCTCGTGGGTGAAGAAAAAACTATCACTGTTGAAGTATTCAACGAAGGTTATGGCCCATTTGGGTACTATGGCTCATTGAGCGGCAACCGCATCAGCTCTACTTCTGAGCATTTCCAAGGCCCAACTTATGTAAACGGTGGTTTCCCTGCTCGCACATACAAAACATTTGATGTGAAGTTCGCTCCTAAAGCAGCCGGTAGCCACACTGGCAACATCGTGTTTAAACACTCTGACAACTCTGAATTCAAAATCACTGTTACAGGTGTAGCAACCGATCCTGCTCGCATCGCTATTGACCCCGACACTATCGAAGTGGGCACACTCAATATCGACTCTGCCGAAATCACCAAAACATTCTCAATCAAGAACGAAGGTAACTATCCTTTGGAATATGTATTCCCTAAATTCTCTGACCGCAAGCTCGAAAACCAAGGCAAATCGGCTCACCGTTTTGGCTATGTAACCGCTACTAACCTCAATGAAGCTACCGACTTTGCTTACGATGGCAATCCTGCTCTTATCGGTGGTACAGACATCACATCTTCGTTTGATGATAACACTTATTTGTCAAAACAAGTTCCTCTTGGATTTGCATTCCCATTCTTTGGTGAAACATTTGACTATGCTTATATCACAAGCTATGGTGGTATCGCATTCAAAGTAGGTGAATATGCTTACTTCTCACCATTGACCGAAACATCAGAACGTCTTGTAGGCGTGCCTTACATCTCGGCTTATGGTCGTCAATTAG
>JAFXGB010000065.1 GCA_017520235.1 Muribaculaceae bacterium
AGAATGGGTGGTGAGTAAATGAAGAAATGGCAATGTAGTTGTCCATTGACAATCCGAGAGATTTGGCATAGGATTGAGGAGTATAAGTTTTGCCATTATATTCAAATGTTTCGGGAACTTTGCCGAAATAAGCATCAAGAATTCCTTCAAAACCTTTGAGCCATGCTGTAGTGAGTTTTTTATTTGGGTTGGCATTTATTGATTTGATATAGGCCTGAAGCACTGCATGAAGTTCTCCATGAGTGTGTTTTTCTTCGCCATATCCAAGACCGTTGTAAACTTCTTCGGGTATTGCTCCATATTTTTCCCACACATAGGGAACATCAAGGATGCTACCACCGGGAGAAAATGCAGTTGAGCCATACATGCGCACATAGCGAATGGCTTTTTCCAAGTAACATTGGCGCACAGTAAACATTTCAGAAAGGTCGAGAGAGTCCCCCCCGGCTTTCATTATTTCATCTTCCATGTGAGATGTCCCGGCAAAGCACCAGCATGTCCCTGACTTGTTTTGGTCTTTTACTGAGGTTGTTTTTACTATTTTTACATCGGTAAATTTGAAACCTGTGCTGTCGGCTTCTACAATTTTGTCATCGGCAACGGCATTAAATGCTACAGCCAAAGCAAGAGCACTGCTAATTAGATATTTCATAATTTAATAAGGTATTTTGTATGCAAATATACAATAAAGAAACGAAAGAGAGTGCCATTGTTGAAAATCTATGCAATTATTTGGCATAAAAACATTGTCGGTGGTAAATTTTTAATAACTTTGCACAAATTACTACTCATTTACTACCAATCATTACTCAAAGATGAACAAAATACTTGAAAAGGAGCATTTTTCAGAGAAAGTTGTAAAACTTGTAGTGGAAGCTCCAATAATTGCGCGTTCACGTCGTCCGGGGCACTTTGTTATTGTTCGTGTAGGCGAACATGGAGAACGCATTCCTTTGACTATTGCTGATGCTGATGTTGAAAAAGGATCTATCACTCTTGTTGTGCAAGCAGTGGGTGAGTCTTCATCTAAAATATGTGCATTAAATCCCGGTGATTATCTTACTGATGTTGTGGGCCCTCTTGGTAGAGCTACTCATATAGAAAAAGTTGGTACTGTGGTTTGTTGCGGTGGCGGTGTGGGTGTCGCACCTCTATTGCCAATCATTAAAGCGATGAAAGAGGCAGGAAATAGAGTGATTTCTGTTCTTGCAGCTCGTTCAAAGGATCTCATTATACTTGAAGATCAGGTGCGCTCTTATTCTGATGAGGTGATTATCATGACCGATGATGGCTCGTATGGACGTCAAGGTCTTGTTACAAATGGTGTGGAAGAGGTTATCCAACGAGAAAAGGTTGACCAGGTTGTTACTATAGGACCCGGTATAATGATGAAATTTGTGTCATTGTTGACAAAGAAATATGAAGTGCCCACAGTTTGTTCTCTAAATACAATCATGGTTGACGGAACAGGAATGTGTGGAGCTTGTCGCATTACCGTTGGCGGAAAGACTCGATTTGTGTGTATTGATGGCCCTGAGTTTGATGCACATCAAGTTGACTTTGATGAAATGTTGATGCGCTCGCGCTCTTATAATTAATAATTCAATTGAATCTATCGTTATGAGCAATAATATAACATCGGCTCCTCGCGATGCACAATGGCGTGAAGAGCTTCGTAAAAAACTTAGCGCAAAGGAACGCACATCAATTTCTCGTGTGAAAATGCCGGAGTTGGATCCTGATTATCGCGTAACTTGCAATGAAGAGGTAAACCAAGGATTAAATGCTGAGCAAGCTGTCGTTGAAGCTTCTCGTTGTATGGATTGTCCCGATCCACAATGTGTTACCGGCTGTCCTGTAAATATCAATATACCAGGATTTATTAAAAATATCGAACGTGGAGATTTCCATGCTGCAGCGGTTGTGTTGAAGGAAACAAGTGCATTGCCTGCTGTGTGTGGTCGTGTGTGCCCACAAGAAAAGCAATGTGAGTCGCGTTGTCTTTATCACAAAATGAAAAAACAGCCTGTAGCAATCGGTTATCTTGAACGCTTTGTTGCCGATACTGAACGCGAGAGCGGAAATATTGCCAAACCGACTATGGATGCTCCCAATGGAATTAAAGTTGCAGTAGTGGGATCAGGTCCTGCAGGGTTGTCATTTGCCGGCGATATGGCAAAGAAAGGTTATGATGTTACTGTGTTTGAGGCATTGCACGAAATAGGCGGTGTGTTGAAATATGGTATTCCAGAATTCCGCTTGCCCAACGCTGTCGTAGAGGTGGAAATCGACGGATTGCGCAACATGGGTGTTAAGTTTGAAAAAGACTGCATCATAGGCAAAACATTATCTTATGACAATCTCCATGAAATGGGGTTTAAAGGGATATTTGTAGCATCGGGAGCAGGATTGCCTCGCTTTATGGGTATTCCGGGGGAAAACCTAAATGGTGTGATGTCAAGTAACGAATATCTCACTCGTGTCAATCTCATGGGAGCAGGTCGTGAAGACTGGGATACTCCTGTATTGAGAGGTAAACGTGTCGCTGTAATTGGTGGTGGAAACACTGCAATGGACTCTGTGCGCACTGCTCGTCGCATGGGTGCCGAAGTGGCAATGATTGTGTACCGTCGTAGTGAAGATGAAATGCCTGCTCGTGTTGAAGAGGTTAAACATGCTAAGGAAGAGGGTGTACAATTCCTCACTCTACACAACCCCATTGAGTATCGTGGTGATGAAAAAGGTCGCGTGAACATGATGTTGTTGCAACGCATGGAACTTGGAGAGCCCGATGCAAGTGGTCGCCGTTCACCTGTCCCGGTAGAAGGAGCAATCGAGGAAATCCCTGTTGACTTGGTGATTGTGAGCGTTGGTGTATCTCCCAATCCATTGATCCCTAACGCAATCCCTGAACTTGAGGTGTCTCGTCGTGGAACAATCGTGGTGAACGAAGATTCTATGAAATCGTCGCTTGATGATATCTATGCTGGTGGCGATATTGTTAGAGGAGGAGCAACTGTTATCCTTGCGATGGGTGACGGCCGTCATGCTGCTGCCTCAATGCACGAAGCATTACAAAAGTAAATTAGTTTTCATAAGCAATATGTAATGAGGCGACTTGCGAAATGCAGGTCGCCTCATTTGTTGTTATTGGATATATATGTTGATTCCCCTCACATCAACATCCACACCGAGCCAATAAAATAAGCTATTTACTTACTACGGGCTTACGATTCATATCAGAATATGGGTAGTGCCCTTTCTCTTTGAGCAGGTTTAAAAGTTTTTGTCCGCCGTTATTCATTGCATAACACATTTCTTCAGGGAAGATTTCAATAACAAGTAGTAATCCATGTTTTTTGTCTCCGATTGTGAAATGTGTGCCATTTGGAGCATATTCATCAAATATCAAACATATATTAGGCTCTCCTTCATTTTGAGGGACTTCACATGTTTCGCGAGGTTCGATGCGTGCTGTCTTTGTGTAAAAACCTAAGGATGTGAAGATTCCACACATGCGACGCTCAATTTTAAAAAAGTCGCTATCTTTTTCACTTGAGATAGGGTTTCTTGTAAATGCAACAAGTTCATATGTCCCAATTGAGTTTTTTATAGGGCCAACCCCATCTGGATTAATTAACTCTAAAGTTGCGAAACCTGTTCCCTTTATCCCATTTGGGAAATAGTACATATCAACAGCTCCTCCAACATTGAAAGGTATGATGGCATGTCCTACGAAATCATGACTTTTCCCTAATACTTTTTCTATTCCATCTAATTTTAATTGGGAATGAGTCTCGTATTCGCTGTCGGAAAATTCAGTGCGGGGTGTATGAACTTTCTTTGCTGATTTGAATGCTATAAGTGTACCGATAATGGCTATTAGTGCCAATATTATTATAATTTTCATTTTGGTGGGTTTGAAATTAATGGTCTAATTTCATATTAGTAAAGTTAGAGATATAATAAGTGGATTAGTATTGCTCCGATATAATAGCAGTAATGTTATTGTTGAGAAGCAAAGTAGGTAAACAGGAAATATCCCCCTGCGGCTAATGGGAGTAATGTGTATGACACGAAATGGATTATTAGTCCCAATTTTTTGCCATAAAGTTGTTTCATCTTTTCTAATTTAGAGAAAAGACTTGGCTTTACAATTCGTGCACAAAGTGTAAAGATTCCATATAAAACAAATAATGCCCCTAAAATCAAATTTGTCATAATTATCAAGATTTAGATTATAAGTTATAATTATTGCCAAATGCAAAATTGATAAAATAATATCAGAGGAGCAAACAAATTCGAGAAAAATAAAATATCTTATTTCTTAACTAGCATGAACTTGAGATAAGGAATATTTTGGCTATAGGAGAAAAGCGACTCCATTAAATTTCTGCTATATTGCCTATTGTTTATGAGTAAAAATAAAAAGCGGAAAAGCAAGTTGCTCTTCCGCTTTGTACCCAGACCCGGGATCGAACCGGGATGGGTTGCCCCACTGGTGTTTGAGACCAGCGCGTCTACCGATTCCGCCATCTGGGCTTTTGTGGCGACAAAGGTAGGCAAAGTTTTTGATGTGTGCAAGTGTTTTTTGCGGTTTTTGCAGAAAAAGGACAAAAGTTTGTGAAAATATGTGGGCTTATAGTGTGGTGTTGCAGAAATTTGTGTAAGTTTGTATTCATGAGATAGTATGTATCTGAATACAAGTCAAAAATGCATTATAAATAAATCCTTAAATTATGGAACAACTTGCCATATTGAAAAATGACCCTTGGTTAGAGCCTTATGCCGAGGCGATAGAAGGTCGTCATGAAGATGCTGTGAAAAAAGAAGCTGAGCTTATTGCGGAAAGTGGTACACTAAATGCGTTTGCCAACGCTCATCATTATTTTGGATTACATCGCACTGCCGATGGGGGGTGGGTGTTTCGTGAATGGGCGCCTAATGCAACTGACATTGTCTTGGTGGGAGATTTTTCGCAATGGCAAGAACAGATAAAATATCGATTGACCAACATTGGCAACGGAGTGTGGGAGATTAAGCTCAAAGCCGGAGATCTCAAGCATGGTGATTTGTATAAAATGAAGGTGCATTGGGACGGAGGAATGGGAGAACGCATACCGGCGTATGCTACTCGCGTTGTTCAAGATGAAGAGTCAAAGATATTTTCGGCTCAGGTGTGGTCGCCTGAAGCGGAGTATAAATGGCAAAAGAAATCGTTCAAGCCTAAGACAAACCCGTTGTTGATATATGAATGTCATATAGGGATGGCACAGGAGCGCGAAGGAGTGGGGACTTATGTGGAGTTTCGCGACTTAGTGTTGCCACGCATTGCTGCCGATGGATATAATGCTATTCAGATAATGGCTATTCAGGAGCACCCTTATTATGGCTCGTTTGGCTATCATGTGTCAAGTTTCTTTGCTGCGTCAAGCCGATTTGGTACTCCTGAAGAGTTGAAGTCATTGATTGATAAGGCTCATGAATTGGGTATAGCTGTAATTATGGACATCGTTCACTCTCATGCTGTAAAAAATGAGGTAGAAGGTCTTGGTCGATTGGATGGTAGCTATAATCAGTATTTTTATGGCGATGATCGTCGCGAACATCCGGCATGGGATTCATTGTGCTTCGACTATGGGAAAAATGAGGTGTTGCATTTCTTGTTGTCTAACTGCAAATATTGGCTTGAAGAATTTAAGTTTGATGGATTCCGTTTTGATGGCGTAACCTCAATGCTGTATTACAATCATGGATTAGGACAGGCATTTGGCTCTTATGGCGATTATTATAATGGAGGTCAAGATGTAAATGCTATTACCTATCTAACGCTTGCCAACAAACTTATTCATGAGGTGAATCCTCATGCAATCACTATTGCTGAGGAGATGAGCGGAATGCCGGGACTTGCAGCCAAGATTGAAGATGGTGGTATAGGTTTTGACTATCGTATGGCTATGGGCATCCCCGATTATTGGATTAAGATGCTCAAGGAAAAGAAAGATGAAGATTGGCATCCAACATCGATATTCTGGGAGTTGACCAACCGTCGTGCCGATGAAAAGACTGTCAGCTATGTTGAAAGTCATGATCAGGCATTGGTGGGGGACAAAACAGTGATTTTCCGTTTGATTGACGATAAAATGTATTGGCACATGACCAAGGGCGATGATGATATGACCGTAGCTCGTGGTATCGCTCTGCATAAAATGATACGCCTTGTAACGTTGGCAACGATTAATGGTGCTTATCTCAACTTTATGGGTAACGAGTTTGGACACCCCGAATGGATTGACTTTCCACGCGAAGGTAACGGCTGGTCTCACAAGTATGCCCGTCGTCAATGGGATTTGGTTGACCGCAAGGAGTTGAAATATCACTATCTCAACGACTTTGACAATGCGATGATAGAGCTTGTCAAAGGAGAGAAGAAATTTGAGACACAACCGGTAGTGAAATTGTGGGAAAAAGATGACGACCAAGTGCTTGCCTTCAAGCGTGGAGATTTGGTGTTTGTCTTTAATTTTAATCCGATAAAATCATTTACCGACTATGGTATTCTTGCGCCTGGAGGAGAGTATGAAATAGTGATGTCGACAGATGATCCAGACTTTGGCGGCTATGGTAATGTTGATGAAAGTGTGAGACACTTTACTCAAGTGGATAAACTCTATAAACGACATCGAGTTGAGTGGTTGAAGATGTACTTGCCTGCACGCTCAGCCCTCGTCTTGCGCAAAATAAAAAAGCCAAGAGCCTGTTGCAAAAAACAAGTGAAAAAGTAAAAATGAATTATGTGATAAAGGAAGTTCCCATGCTCTGATGAGGATGGGAACTTCTATTTTGGGGATTCAACTCTCAATTATTTAAGGAGGTCGGGGCGGAGACGGCGGGTGCGTTCAAGTGCTTGCTCGTGTTTCCACTCGTCGATGCGTGCTTGGTGCCCTGAGAGTAGGATGTCGGGTACGCGCCACCCGTTGTATTCTGCTGGGCGAGTATATACAGGAGGTGCTAAGAGGTTGTCTTGGAATGAGTCGCTAAGCGCACTTTGTTCGTCTCCTATTGCACCGGGAATTAGTCGTACAATAGCGTCGGCAATGATTGCCGCAGGTAGCTCACCGCCGGTGAGTACATAGTCACCTATTGTAATCTCTTTGGTAATGAGGTGTTCGCGTATGCGATAGTCAATGCCTTTGTAGTGCCCGCAGAGGATTATGATGTTATCAAGCATTGATAAACTATTAGCCATTGGTTGATTGAAAGTTTCTCCATCGGGAGTAGTGAAAATTACCTCATCGTAGTCGCGTTGGCTTTTGAGATGAGAGATGGCGCGGTCGATAGGTTCAATTTGCATTACCATGCCGGCTTCCCCGCCAAATGGGTAGTCGTCTACTTTGCGATGCTTGTTGGTTGTGTAATCGCGCAGGTTGTGCACGATAATCTCGGCAAGGCCTTTATCTTGCGCGCGTTTTAGGATGGAACAGCCGAGAGGCGATTCAAGCATTTCCGGCAGAACGGTTAGAATATCTATTCGCATTGAAAATCGTTTTTAATGTGGCAAAGATAGTGAATACTAAATAAAAAATCAAAAGAGAGGGATGGTCCTATATATTATTTATTGAGGATGATAAATGAAATTTGGAGACAAATAAATAGATAAGCGCCATGAATGTGAAAAAACATTTAGAATTATGAAATAGTATAAATAAAAGCTAATGAAATAACTTTAATCTAAATTATTGTATTAGATTTGTATGAAATATAGTGGATCGTTGTGTCTAAATGCCATGAAAATTCGCTATTACTGAAAATGCAAGTGATAAATAACCTTGAATATAAACAAATTAAAGTAATTATGAAAAAACAGCTATTGCTTCTGTTATTTTCCCTCTTTGCGGTAGTGGGTTATGCCCGCACCGTGACAGGTACAGTTACTTCTGCTGCTGATGGTGAGCCATTAATTGGTGTAACCGTTATGGTGAAGGGTGGTACTGGTGTTGCAACCGACTTTGATGGGAATTACTCGGTGGAAGTTCCGGACGACAATGCAGTCTTGAACTTTAGTTATGTGGGTATGAATCCCATGAGTGTTACTGTAGGCTCTCGTAGCGTTGTTGACGTTCAAATGTCAGAAAACTCAACAGTGCTTGAAGAAGTTGTTGTAACTGCGATGGGACAAGTACAAGAGAAGAAAAAACTTAACTTCGCTGTACAAGCCCTAAACTCTGATGAAGTTACTGCCGGACAATCGGCCAACTTCGTTAATACATTACAAGGTAAGGTTGCCGGTGTACAAGTTGGTTTGGCCGGTGGATCTCCTAACTCATCTTCTCAAATTATCGTTCGTGCGATTTCTTCAATCAACTCATCACAAAACAATGAGCCATTGTTCGTAATCGATGGTATGCCTGTTCGTGGTGGTGCTTCTTCTGCTGCCGACATCAACCCTAACGATATTGAAACAATGTCAGTTCTTAAAGGTGCTGCTGCTTCTGCTCTTTATGGTCAAGAAGGTGCCAATGGTGTAATCTTGATTACAACCAAGAGCGGTAAACAAGGAACAGTATCTGTTACAGCGAGTGGTGGTTGGGAAATTTCTGAAGTAGCTCGTACTCCAAAAATCCAGAAAAAATACATCGCTGGTGGTAGCGGTATCTATGTAACTAACGCTAATGGCGGTTTTGGTCCTCTTTTGAGAGAAGAAGATACTGTTTATGATAATGTTGGTGAATTCCTTGGTACAGGCTTTATGCAAAAATATGACGTGTCAATTTCTGGTGGTAACGAGAAATTCTCAGCATATGCATCTGCCAACTATATGGAAAATGAAGGTGTTGTTCACAACGACTACAGAAAACGTCTTGGTGTTTATGTAAAAGGTGATTTCAACCCATCTGATAAAGTGAAGATCTCTTTGTCAACTAACTATATCGACACAAAATCTCGCAGCTTCGGTAACTCAATGTCAACTGTTTATGGTTGGGCTATCAACCGCGATATGTCTGATTATCGTTTGGCTGATGGTATGCCTAACTGGGAATGTCGTTATGACGCATGGGATGAATTGACCGCTGAACAACGCCTTAACGCAGGTACATCTCCATACTATAGCTTGTATATGGATGATGCAGAAGCTCAATCAACTCGTGTAATCCTAAACGGACAAATCTCTTATGAACCAATCAAAAACTTGGTGTTCACAGGTAAAATTGGTTATGATAAGGCTCACTCAATGACAGAGTCTATCACTCACCCACGTTTTTATGATGAAGAATTTACAGCTGAAGAACACGATAAATTCAAACAAGATTTGAAAGATCGTTTGGGTACTCTTGATTTCTCTTCTTCTCGTAGTGATCGTTTAACAGCACAATTGACAGGTAACTACTATTGGAAGATGAATGATCTCTTCAATATGAACTTCTTCCTTGGTGCTGAATATTCTGAAACCAATGGTCTTTCTTCTTCATTAGGAGGTCGCGACTTTATCCTTGGTGGTGATTTCTTCGCATTGGAAAACCTTAACCCTGACTGGTTGTTCTTGAAAGACCTTAGCTTAGGACACTCACATAAAAACAAATTTGGTTACTTTGGTGAAATTCGCTTCGATTATAAAGGTATGGCTCAATTGTCGGTAACAGGTCGTGTTGACGATTCTTCTACATTGAAACAAGCTATCGAACCAGTTTATTTCTATCCTTCAGTAACTGCCGGTGTTATCTTCTCTGAATTGTTCAAGTTGCAAAACAGTTGGTTTGACTATGGTAAAATCCGTGGTAACTGGGCAAAAGTAGGTAAAGATGCTCCTGCTAACTTGTTTAACAAATCATACAAACAATGGTCAACATTCCCTGATGGTGGTTTCGGTGTAGATGCTACTCTTTCTACAGCATCTCCAACTCTTGAGCCTGAAATGACAACTTCTTGGGAAATCGGTGCTGACTTGCGTTTCTTCAAATCTCGCACTCGTTTGGATGTTGCTTACTACTCAACAAAAGTTGACAACCAAATCATCACAATGCGTGTATCTCCTTCTTCAGGTATGATCCTTCAAACATTCAATAGTGGTCAAGTTGAAAACTATGGTATTGAAGCAACTCTTTCTCAAGACATTTTGCAAACAAAAGATTTCACATGGACTGCTAACTTGAACTTTGGTCTTAACAGAGGTCGTCTACGCAAATTGCCTGGGGATCAAATTGAATACCTCGCAACTCAATTGAGTAATGACTTCTATTGTGCAGCTCTTGTAGGTGGTTCAACTACTACAATGGTTGGTAAAGACTATGCAAGAACAGAAGATGGTGATGTCCTAATCGATGAAAATGGTTATCCTATCATTTCTTCAAACAAAAATAATCACCTTGGTGACCGTGAACCTGATTTCTTGTTAGGTGTTGGTTCTACTTTTACTTGGAAAGATCTTTCACTTTCTTTCTTGGTTGACGGACGTTGTGGTGGTGATGTTTACAACTACACAGGTCGTGGTTTGATTAGCAATGGTCAAAGCCATTTCTGGGAAAAATACAGAAACCGCAAAGTAGTATTTGATGGTGTAGTTACTAATGGTGATGGAACTTATCGCCCAAATACTACTCCAGTTATCCTTGATAGCCAAACAAGTTCAGTTTATTTCCATGGTGTAACTTCTAACTTCATTGAAGATGGTTCTTACATTCGTTTGAGCTATGTAACTCTTTCTTATGACTTTGGTAAATTAATGAAGAAATTAGGTGCAGGTAACCCAATCAAGGGTCTTCGCGCTTCTTTGACAGGACGTAACCTACTTCTTTTGACAAAATATACCGGAGCTGATCCTCAAATTATGTCAGGAGCTACAAGTGGTATCGGTACAATGGGTATTGATAACTATAGTATCCCTTCTACTCGTAACTTCAATCTTAATGTTAACGTAACATTCTAATAGGCTATGAATAAGTTTAAATTATTTTCAATATTATCGTTGGGCTTTCTCTTCGGAATGTCGTTGACAAGTTGCGAAGATACTCTTGCAGACAATGTAAGTGTGGATAAAGCTCACACAAATACTGCCGATCAAGGTCTTCCTGTGGTTGTGTTCTATGCACAACAAACAGTTTATGACCACTCTGAATATAACGTGTTCTTGTCTCAATGTTTGACAACAATGGGAAAAGCACAAGTTACAGGTCTTCCTTATAGAAGTGGTTGGGAATTCTTGAACATTAACCGTCACCCACAATGGCGTCGCCATTTCTATGATATCGGTGTTAATGTAAAAGAGTTGATTGAAAACTCTCAATCAATTGGCTCTCCTAACTATGAATTGATTGGCCGTACAATTCGTTTGATGTCAACTCAATTGACAACTGACGCGTTTGGTGACATGCCATTGACTGAAGTGTATTTGTCAAATACTCCAAAGTATGACTCACAAGCATATATCTATCAATGGATGTTTGATGAAGCAGAAGCATTGCTTCAAATGTATAATGACCCTGCAATTGTAAATGCTGAAGGTAATCGTGCGATTGACGTAGTTCAAGATCGTGTTTATGCCGGAGACCTCAACAAGTGGAAAGGTCTTGTATATGCAATCAAAGCTCGTCTATTGCTTCGTCACATTCCTAACGTAGATCGTTCTTCTGCAATGTGTCAAAAAGTAATTGATTGTGCTCAACAAGCAATTGACACATGGCGCACAGGCGATTTGATGTATGGTGAATGGTTTGGTAACGAACCTCGTTACAAATTTGATGGTGGTTCAGGTGAACAAAACTGTCCTTGGGGTGAAGCTATGCCAAAGATCAACTCATGGGAATCTCGTGATAACGCTTTGACTTCGGCTGTTCCTTCTAAATTCTTTATCCAAGACTGTATGGGTGTAATCAACCCAGGAAATGAAACAAAACAAGGTACTTTTGATGGTGGTAACGGTTATGGTGCTGACCCACGTCTATACTTGTTATTAGTTCCTCAAGAAGGTCCAATTTCTGCATCAAACGAATCTAAAGCAACAATGGTGCGTTACTTGGAAAATAACATCGGTGCAGGTTCAACATTCAAACAAGCTCACTATCCTGTATTATATGCCGGTGCTTATGCAAGAAATGATGGTTACAACCCAATCTTTACAATGGAAGAGTTGTATTTCATGCAAGCTGAAGCATATTATTGGATGGGCGACAAGGCTAAAGCTTGTGCTCTTGCAAAAGAAGCTACAACATGGAATATCCAACGTCACCTTGACCGTTTCTTAGCTGATAATGCTGGTTTCTATCCTGGTACAGGTAACTTACCTGCTAAAGTTGCTGTTATTGACAACATGAATAAACAACGTTATGAACGTGTAGTAAAAGCATTCTTGGATAACGAAGCTACTGCTAATACAAAAGCATGTTCTCAAATTGGTAACAAACACTGGTTCTTCAACGAAACAGAATATACATTGTCTGACTTGATGATTCAAAAATGGATTGCAATGTATATGCAACCTGAACAATGGACCGATATGCGTCGCTATCACTATAGCAACAACCGTAATGGTTATGGTATTGGTAGTGCTAACGAAATTGTTTATCCTACACTTCGTCGTCCTTACAACTTATATTCAGCTTATTGGGTAGATGGCTTGACCGACGAACAAAAAGAAAATACTTGGATTCAGCGTTTGAATTATGACCCTCAAACAGAGGATATCTATAACATGAATGAAGTTGTGAGAGTAGGTGCTTATAAGAATCCTGACTGGTTGAAGAAACCAATGAACTGGGCTCTTGATTATGGTGTTCGCACATCACTTACTGCAGAATAATTAATTCGAAGAGTAATTCAAAAAGAAATTATCAATTATGAAAATACAATTTAAATTAGGAATAATGGCTTTAGGCCTTCTTGCATTCAGTTCATGTGAGAAGAATGACCCATGGGCCGATAATATGGAAATAGGTGAATATGTGCCTACTGCATATTGGGAGGTTGGATCAACAGCATGTAAAGCCGGAGAAACTTTCTCATTCAGTGGAAAGTATTGGACAGAAGAAGGCTATACTCCCGATCATACAGAAGTGTGGTACTCTGTTGTGCGCTCACAAGAATCTTCAGCTTCACTTAAATTGGCCGGCACATTGATGAGCTATACAAAAGCTGTTACTGAAGAAGATACAGTGAGAACATCTCAATCAATAGTGTCATTCCCTCATTCTGATGCAGTGTGGGATGGATATGAATTTGTAATTACAGGAACAGTCCCCACATCAAGTACTCTTGCCCCATTGAAGTGGGCTCCTAAAGAGTGGAATGAAGTTGCTGCAGAACGTTTTAATTCATATTTCCCAGCAGGATTTGAACAAGAATTCAAGGAAGAAGTATTGAAACAAATCGTTCAAGATGCTAACTATTCAGCTCTTCGTAAGGTGTTCTGTGATTATCCTTTCACAAATGAACAAGTCCAAGCAGTAAATGATGAATTTGGCGTGTTCTTGCCACTTTTGACTGAAGAAATTCTTGCTGATGAAGATCCACAAGCTGCTGTTACCTATAAGAGCGATTTGTGGTACACAACAACTGCATCAACAGAAAAACCTGTAATTGTTGCTTATTACTATATCACAATTGCGGAAGATGGTTCATCGGTACTTAATCGTGTAGAAAGTGAAAGTGTTGTTGTTGATGATAAAGGTAATACTACTTATCAAGCAGGTGAAACGACAGTTAAGGTTTATCCTATATACGACTCAGCTGAATGGGTATTGTGTATATATGATGACAACCAAGGAGCTATTGTTTCAACAGTTAAAGATGAGTATATCCCTGCGTTCTCTAAATTGTTAGAAGTGATTACATTTGACGAATGGATTGCTAATGGCACTGACGGATATGCAATATCATTTAACAGAAACTACAAGTTGAATGCACGTTTCAAAGTATATGATACTGCAGGTAATGAAGGTGTTGCTTATGACACATATACAATTTCAGTAAACTAATAAATAATTGACAGATATATGAGAAATTTAAAGAAATATGGATTTATGGTCGCAATGGCATTTGCTGCGGTAGCATGTGTTGACCAAGATCCCGAAATACAAGATTTCCCTGCCTCTGATGTTGATTTTACCTATAATGTATCAGGAGAAGAATATCTCGTTGATTATTATGTGGTTTCTTCTATCCAGTTTACAAACATCTCAGAAAAGACAGGTGCTGTAACTTGGAACTTTGGAGATGGTAATACATCAAATGAGCCAAATCCTGTTTACAAGTATTCTAAAGCAGGGCTATATAATGTTACTCTTACAATTGACGCAAATGACGGTAAATCATATAGCAAAACTTATCCTATCTTGATATATGATATCGTTCCTCAATTGTCTATTGCCACACAAAGTGATTCTATTATTGAAATCAATAAAACTACAATGTCTTTCAGCTTAGCATTGCCTAACCCTGAAAACTTGAAAGTTAAATATGTGTGGACATTGCCAGAAGGTACTACTTATGCCGATGGTTCAGAAGTTCCTAACAACCAATTCGTTGGTTATGGACAACAAAATGAAGCAGGAGAATATGTAATTGAATATCCTGGTGAATTGAAATTCAAACACATCGGTTCTCAACGTATTGATATCCAAACATGGTTTGATACTGA
>JAFXGB010000066.1 GCA_017520235.1 Muribaculaceae bacterium
AAACATCTTATTACTACGGAGGTGATGCTAATTTCACAAATATGCATGCCTATTTGGTTTCTTCGGGATTCAGCCACATCATCAGCGACAAAGATTTCCCGATAGGTGAACGATTAAGCAAATGGGGTGCGCACGACCATTTAGTATTCAATCGTTGCCTCAACGACATATCTTCGTGCAAATCATCGGCTCCTCAATTCAGAGTGATACAAACTTCAAGCAGCCACGAGCCTTTTGAAGTGCCTTATAAAAGAATTTCAAATGACCGAGCCAACGCTTTTGCCTACACCGATAGTTGCGTAGGAACATTTGTGAGCGAATTAAAGAATGCCAACAAATGGGATAACTCTCTAATCGTGTTAGCCCCCGACCATTATGGTGCATACCCTCAAAATCTCAAGTCGCAAATTGAAAAGCATCGTATTCCGCTCATCATCACTGGTGGAGCGATTACCCGACCTATGCAAATTACCACAATAGGCTCTCAAGTTGACATTGCCGCGACTTTGCTTTCTCAACTTGGCCTACCCCACAATGAGTTTTCTTTTAGCAAAGACCTTTTAAATGAGAATTGCAATCATTTCGCCTATATTGCGGCTCCGTCATTGTTTGGGTTCATCAACAACGATGGATATGTAGTATATAATTACGATTCCGACAAGATTGTCGAATCGAGCGGAAACAGCTCCGATTCCGCCCTGATTTTCGGAAAAACTTTCATTCAAAAACTATTTGACGACATAGATAAACGATAGATATATAATAATAACCCATCATAACTATGCTTGACTTTTTAATCGACATAGACTCTCAAATATTTCTATTTTTCAATGGGCTTCATTTGCCTTATTTCGACCATTTTATGATGGCCTTTACCGGCAAACTCATTTGGGTGCCGATGTATGCCTCGATTCTATATACTTTGTTCCGTCGATTTGGTTGGAAAGTAGCATTATGCTACACCATCGCAATCCCTCTTGTGATTTTTTGTACCGACCAACTTTGCGCGACAATAATCCGGCCCTGGGTTGAACGCCTTCGCCCCACCAACCTCGACAATCCCATAAACTCCCTCGTGCATATCGTTGACGGTTATCGTGGAGGCAAATATGGATTCCCATCTTGCCATGCTGCCAATTCCTTTGCATTAGCCACATTCCTTTCATTCCTTTTTGCAAAACGCCGCTTCACAATATTCATTTTAATATGGGCATTACTCAACTCCTACACTCGATTATATCTTGGCGTCCACTATCCCGGCGATTTAATTATTGGCGCTATTGTAGGTAGCAGCATCGGATATTTGGGATATCGATTAGCCAAAAGCATCTCAAAACTATGCGCTTGTTCTCGTGATTATGAACATCAATATTTCTACGACAAGCTATCAATAGGCAACACTGCCATCTCCTACCAACTATCAGATATTATGATTGCAAATGGAGCGTTCATCACATTTGCCATATCAATCTACTCTCTTTTCGCTTGGCTTTAACTCCTCACTGAGCATTTTCAATCAACGCCACAGCTTGTTCGAAGGCCGATTGAGGCGAAAGTAATTTCAAACTTTCATCACGCTTATTC
>JAFXGB010000067.1 GCA_017520235.1 Muribaculaceae bacterium
AGCTGGTTGATGTTTGCGCGCCGCCAGTCCGCAACGTTGTCGTAGCCGTCCCCGTAGAGCCGGTATTCGTCCGCGTCGTCGAATTCTTCCGGTTTTCCGAAAGCATTGTTGACCGGATAGGGGTAAAAATAGTCGTCAAATACGATACCATCGATATCATAGTTTGTAACAATTTCGCGGCACACATCCACGATGCGTGTCTTTACAGCTTCTATCCCGGGATTAAGAATACTTGCGTTATTATACTCTAAGATCCAATCAGGATGAGTTTTGCGATAATCAGTGCTACCTGTCCATGATGCACCTGAAACGGAAGATTCATAACGATAAGGATTTATCCATGCATAACATTCCATTCCGCGTTCATGACATGCTGCTACCCAATACTCAAGTGGGTCATAAGAAGGAGCGGCACCTCGAGTCCCAGTCAAATAAGAAGACCATGGCTCGTAGCTAGATTTATACATGGCGTCACTCATACCACGCACTTGGAAATAAACGGCATTAAAACCGCTCTCTTTCATAAGGTCAAGAATAGCATCAGCCTCTGCTTTTTGTTTTGTAGCTACAGATGTTCCTGTGCCATAGCTTGTTGGCCAGTCCATTCGCCAACAGGTTGTTACCCATGCTGAGCGATGTTCTCTTTTGGGAGTAGTTGCTGCCTGAATAGGGGTGGCTAAAAGAATAGCCATAATGGTTAGAGTCAGGTTAAGAATGTTTCGTTTCATTGGATATAAATGTAATAAATTGATTTGCAAAGATATAAAATTAATTATATGTAACAAAATGCCAAATAAAAGATAAGAGACTGGGACTTTATTATGTCTCAATCTCTTATGAAATGTTATTATTTAAGAATAATTTTTTCTGTTGTTCTTATATCATTATTTATAATGTGAATAATATAGACGCCTTTGAGTGAAGAAACATTGATAGACGTAACGTTGCGTGCATCAGCAATGAGTGTTCCGGCTGGGTTGTATAATAAGACTTGGTCAACAGATCTATTAAACTCTAAATTGTTTCCTCTTTGAGTAAATGATATATTATTCTCGATTGTTATTTCTTCATCTCCTGTTACAATGTGATTGGAAAGAGTGTAAGCTGCCATTCCAATTGATTCAGAGTATAAATAAAGAGTTGTGTTTTGAGCTGAGCCATAAGTGTGTTGCAAGTAGTCAACTGCCATGCTCCGGTCATCGTCGGTGTTAACCGAACCTAAAGATTCGTTAGGCACTGTCCACAATGAAGTCGCTCCGTTATAATTGTATTTATGGTCAGATGCTGCATCTGATAGTTTTGCAATATTTACTTTGTAACCGCCACTGCTGTAATCGCTTGATGCATATGCTATATATGGCTTGCCATTGTGGGTAAAGAATGTTCCACCACTACCATAGCTACTCTTAGGCGCTGCAGTGCTTGCTTGAGCGAAAGAACCAAATGGTGTGCTTTGTCCCCATTTATATAGGGTAAAGTCAGTACCATAACTATCCACATAGAAATATTCCTCGTTGATAGGGTAGATGCGTGGTGCACTGCCAAAAGATGTTGCTGATGAAGGATATAACCCTGAAATGGTCATGGATGCCGATGATTGCTCAACACCATCAATAAAATGCCAGCGATAAACAGTATTTCCATTTGAGTTGGCTGCAAAAATATACGCTTCTCCCGATGTAATATCTCCATATGCATTGAAATGTTCTATTTCTCCAGAAATCTCGGTCCCTTTGATGACTAATTTTTGCTCAGCAATTTCTAATTTAAATTCTCCAGATCTTGCAACTGATTCAGATACTTGTGGCTTTATAATAGAAATTTGCATATAGGAAGGGAATGTATTATAGTCCTTTGTATAAGAGTAGCTATGTCCGTAGAAGCATAAATTATTTCCTCCATCGCAGAAAAGCCCATTGCAGAAATAATGAGATGGAGAACTTGAGAAATATTCTGATCCAATATTTAAATCAAATGTAGATATATATTTTCCTGTTGCAGCATCATAATAATCAATATGGCATTCAACTCGCTCCGCCCATGTCGCATCAGTTGGTGGATTGTAGTTAGTGAAATGTCGTGAAACATAAATAATATTTTTGCCACCTTGGTCTCCGTTTTGATCTTTTCTGACACAGAAACCGGCAGCATCATATCCCGATTTGGCTATTTCAGTATTAATCCACAAGTTGTTAAGGATAATTTTATCTGAACTTGAAATAGACTTAATGGGGTATTCAGTGTGGTCGCGAGTAATTTCAGCTGATTCGCTTTGCCCACTAATGGTGAATTGACGTGTCGCAGATGTTGCACCTCCTATTCCTGTCATAGACGACTTCACACGCCAATAATAGGTCCCATTATAAAATATAGAAATGGGTAATGTGTATTGTTGATGAGGATTCCAATCTTGGTCATATTCTAATTCCCATCGAGAGTCTCCACTGTAGAAAATTGTTTCAAAATTGGGGTCCTCTGAGACTTCGATAGTAAGATTTAAGTCGTCTGAGATATCAGTAGGTACTGCCGGCACAACTACAAATGTTATGTCAGTTGAGATTTCAGCTTCGTTATATGGTAAAATCAAGCGACATGGTGATAGAGTGGGATATTTTGCAACGAAAGTCCATGAGTCTGTGGTTGTTGATAAATATCCGTTCTTTATTGCTGTAACTCTCCAATAATAGGTTTGTCCTTCAAATAAAGAATATGGAAGTGTGGCTGCTTTTTCTGCTACGTTTTGGCTAACTATAATGTTTTGGAAATTAGCATTATCGCTAACCTCTAATAAGTAATTTACATCAGTGTCAAATTCGCAATCCCATGCAAATTTATAAGTGAATCCATCTAATGTTGCTTGGTTTTCGGGCGAAACAAGATTTACGTTGATTGATGAACGAGTTGGGACAGTAAATGAGCGTGATTCTGATGTTGTTGAGGCATAAGAGTCATTGAATGCTTTTACTCGCCAATAATAAGTGCCATCGCTATCCAATGATCTAACATCCAGTGAGATTGATTTGTCAGTTGTAGTAGATGTGATAGCAATATTTGAGAATTTCGAATCGTTACTGATTTCTATTACATATTCAGTCTCATTTGATACAGCCAAAGGTGAATCCCATGAAAATTGTTGGGTAAATAGGTCTATGCTTGCTCCATTGTTAGGTGATACAAGTTCAAGACCTTCAAGTTCAAGCAGCGGAGCACCATAGTATGTTGGTCCCCATTCATTCCCATAACGGTCCATAGGCGTTACTGCATAATAGTATGCATCTTCAGATGTGTAACCAGATGAAATGGTAAAGGAGTTGTTGTAAGATAAACCAAGTAAATATTCAGAGCTAAAACCTCCATCTTCCGGATTGGTAATTGACTTTGCGTCAGATGGGGAGATCGATTGTGGTATTGCGTAGACCGCATATCTCATTCCGGTTAATTTATCCCAAGATAAATTAGATGAGTTCTTTTTAAGTCCGGTAATATTTCCAGGATTAGTCCCTGCATTATCCCAGTCAATACAAGGAGGTAGTGCTTGATTATTATATGACCATATTTTTAAGTGATCAAGGAAGTCTGCCCATGCTGATATATATGAATAGCTGTAATATACCATGCCTGGGGCACTGCTTTTTGTGTAATCTCGAGTAGATTGAATTTCTTTGACATATTCGTTGAATGATGCATTTTCATTGCTCTCTGAAGGCCAATATGTATTTGAATTATATGCTGATGCACTTGCATACATGTGAATGTTGTGATTTGAACTTGTCTTGGCTGTTAATCCATTAATTGTTTTGTAATTCAATGTGCTACAAACATTACTATACCATTTTACCAATTCTCCAAATGGGTTCGTTTCATGATCAGATGCCCAATATAGCTGAGGTGATAGAAAGTCTATTGTCCCTTCATAAACCCATGCTAACGGGTCGGCATAGATTTCATTGTACTGCCAGTCGGGCGCATCTTTAATCTCATCAGGAATTTCCACACCATATTTACTTGCTGAAAGATTTGTAATCCCTGCAGGGGCGATCCCAAATTTCATCCAAGGTTTGCCTGATTTAGTCTTAATAGCTGTATAGAATTCAGATACCGCAAGGTTATTCATTGCACGACGCCAGTCTCCGATTGATAGTGCCGAGCCACTATTAATATATGTTTGCCAATCATCAGCAGTTTCGTCTTCTGGAATTCTATTAGGGTGAAAATAGTCATCAAATACGATACCATCAACATCATAGTTTCTCACGATTTCCACACACACTTCGGTAATCATGTCTCGGGCAACTTTGTCTCCGGGATTAAGTGTGTGATTAAAGTGAGGACCACTATATACCGAGCCATCATCATTATATACATAATATTCATGGCTGATGGTATGACCTTGAAGACGTTTATCTTGTGTCGTTGTGAATGATGAACTTGTTGTGCTATATCGGAATGGGTTTACCCAAGCATATAATTCTAATCCGCGTTCATGTGCTTCATCAATCCAATATTGTAATGGATTCCAACTTGAATCCTCTGGTTGCTTACCTCTTGTCCCTGTTAAAAGATGAGACCACGGCTCATATTGAGATGGATATATTACATCGCAATAGCTTCGCACTTGTAGATATACAACATTGAAATTATGCTCTTTCAGATTGTCAAGTATAGCCAATGCTTCAGATTTTTGAGAAGCTATGGCTGACGCATCAGTTCCTTTGGTTTTGGGCCAATTGCCTGCAACTGTCGCTACCCAAGCAGCTCTGACTTCACGTTTGGGGGTTGTTTCAGCTGCGGTGGTGGATAGCGCAAAATTTAAAGTTATGGTTAAAATAAAAATATTTAAAATGAAGCGCGTTGTTGCCATGATATTTTGTTTTATGTATAGTATTTTGGTTTTATTTTGCGAATATAGTAATATTTTGTGAATAATTTAAGAAAATAAGGCAATTTGCCTAAAGTTAGAGACAAATTGCCTTATTTGGAAAGCAGTATTAAGATTTGTTAAACTGCTAATTTGTTGTCGTGAGAGTTGTGCCTGATGAGTGGGCTGAGAGTTCGGGAGCATATTGGCTTTGTATAGAGGCTATGCCACTTGAGAATGTACCGGAGTTGTTCACAAAAACTTCGTAGGATAGCATATATGTGCCTTTGGGAAGATGATTGACAAACATATTGGTGGAGGCATCACGATTTTCACGATAGAAATAGATACCCTCGGTGAGGATAGGTGTAGGGAGTTGCTCTACCGGCTCAAAACATGCTGCTCGATTGTCAATTATTGCAACATAATCCATGTCTCGTGTTGTCTTGATTAAAAGTTCTATTTTTACTTTGTCTCCAACTTTAAGACTATCGGTATATTCCCATATAATACCATCGGGTGTTG
>JAFXGB010000068.1 GCA_017520235.1 Muribaculaceae bacterium
AAATGAGCTCAATAGGTTTGTTCTCTTTGCGCATATCGTCAAGCGCACTTGTAAGCAGATTGAATGTTGGATTTATTCCTAATTGGTTTAAGAATGGGTCCTGGCAATAATAAGCTTGGCTAACTTTTATGGGGTTATATCCTGTGCGTCCTCTAATCCCAAATATGCAAAGGCTGATACATATAGCACCTGCGAGGAATGCAAATGTGTAGCCTTTTAATCCTTTGGGAGGGTAAAGATGAGATGTTATTGAATGAAATTTGTTGGCAATTTTTATCAGAACAAACCAGAATAAAATAACTATAATCAAAAATCCAATGATGGGAAGGTAATAAGAAGACTCTTCAAAAATCATGCCTCCTGTAGTTGCTCCATATCCCATCCAGTTAAAAATAGATGAGTTTATATTATTAAAGAAATAGTCGAAGTAAGGGATGTTTGCAGCTGAAACAAGGAATGTTACAGAGTATAATATCCCTAAGGTTGTTGTGCATGTATTGAATATTGATTTTGGTATTTTATTGAATAGATTTGCGATACACATAATGACTAATGGAAGAGCCATTATATAGCATGCTATAACGTTGTCAAACCATAAACCTTTTATAAATGCAATGGATTTTGTGGTAAATTCTATTCCTTCGGGGAATTCATATCCAATTGAAAAAAACAAGGTTATTCTGAATATAAAGAAAATAACTAATGCAATGATGTGTACTGAAGCAAGATATAAAAGAGAATATCCTAATCTTTTCATGATTGGTCTTGTTTAGGGCTATTTTCGAGGAGAAATGATGCGTTCTCCAAGATATTTAGCCAATTCTTTTTTTATTAGATTTAATTCTATGTTTTTAGCCATCAGTTCGCGTGTAACATCAAGATTTTTAGTGATGTTTTTGTCTTTTAGCTGATTTTGTATGTCGCGAATGTTGCAGTCGAGAATGGCATCTTTCCATTCTAAAATGGCGCGAGGAACAAGATCAGTCAAGCGGTCTTGTTCTGTTTCTATTTTGGCGTATTTTGTGTGAACTTTACTGAGAATGTGTCGTTCACTTACAAGGTCGGTTGTGATGCGACGAATATTGTCATCAGGAGATGAAATCAATATTTTTTCGATATACAAAGCGCTGAAATTAGTTAAATCTTGTAGGTATTCGTTATTGACACGCTCGGTCAGTTTTTTCTCTTGGGCAGTGATGCTGTTTAAATCAACGGCATTTTTGCGTATCTCGTCAATGCCAATAGCTATTTTCTCTTCTCTTTGTTTCTCTAATATTGCAATTTGTCGAGCGAAATCCTCTTCCCATGTAGTTCTTATCGTTTTTAATGCTTCTTCAAATGTAGAAGAAAATAATGGATTTAAAAATGAGATGTCATCGCTTTGCAATTGCTGAGCAATATATTCGATAACTTTTATTGGATAGGAATTACCGTTCTCGTCGCATGCCTCACACAAATTAATGGCGCCATATTTTAATGCATATCTCAATACTTCTTTTTCGTGAGGGTATAGGATTGTGGCATTGTTAATGTTCGTTGGTGTCGTTTGGCTGTCTTTTTCATCTGATGTGCGATTGACTATTTCGATCTCGTCTATTGTTGTATATGATGCTTGATCTTGTGCCCTTTTCCCGGCTTCTTTCTCTATTCTTTCGTTAAGAAGTTTTGCAACTTGAAGGTTTAAGACTTTCTCATCAATTTCAAGCATTCGGCTACACTCCTTGGCGTAAACTGAGCGGGTAATATTATTGGGTATAAACGATATAGACCTAACAATATCATTAATTACTTTAGATTTTACAATTGGGTCGTTTTCAGCTCCTTCTAATAGGATTGAAGTTTTGAAACGAATGAAGTCAGTTTCGTTCTCTTTAATGTAATCGGCAAGTTCTTGGGCTGAATGTTTGCGCGCAAATGAGTCGGGGTCGTCTCCATCTGGGAGTAGAAGAACTTTTATATTCAATCCTTCGGCAAGTAGCATATCGATCCCTCGCAGAGATGCCTTAATACCTGCCGCATCACCATCATAAATGACTGTAACATTTTCGGTAAAGCGATGAATGAGTCGTATTTGTCCTTCTGTTAGAGAAGTCCCTGATGAAGCAACAACATTCTCAATCCCTGACTGGAACATTGAAATCACATCCATATATCCTTCTACAAGGATACATTTGTCATGCTTCACAATCGCTTGTTTGGCTTGATATAAACCATATAAAACAGAACTTTTGTGATATATGATTGATTCCGGAGAGTTTACATATTTTGCAATATCCTTTCTTTGGGAAAGGGTGCGACCTCCAAAAGCTATTGCTTTACCTGAAATTCCGAAAATAGGGAAAATGACACGTCCTTTGTATCTGTCATATACTTGATTGTTGTCATTTTTTATACAAAGACCTGTTGAAACAAGGAACTTCTCATTGTAGCCATGAGATGTAGCATCTTTATACAATGCATCTCTTTGCTCAAGAGAATACCCTAAATGGAAGCGTTTAATCATTGCATTGGAGATTCCACGCTCATTAAGGTAGCTTAGCCCTATATCTCTGCCGTCATTGGTCTCTGTGAGATTTTTTTCAAAGTGAGCTAAGGCAAATTCATTGACTGCCATCATACTTTCGCGTTCAGATTCCTCTTCACGCTCTTTTTCGCTCATTTCATGTTCGACAATCTCGATGTTGTATTTTTTCGCGAGATAGCGCAGAGCTTCATTGAAGGACATCTGCTCATGTTCCATAATAAAGTTTACCGGACTGCCACCTTTGCCACAGCTAAAACATTTGCAGATGCCCTTTGTCTTGGAAACAGCAAACGATGGTGTACGCTCATTGTGAAATGGACATAACCCCATGTAATTGGCTCCACGGCGTTTTAGATGGACAAAGTCACTTACCACCTCAACAATGTCGGCAGTATCCAAAATTTTTTGTACAGTTTCGCGGTCAATTCTTTTCATAAGGAAAACTATTGCAAAAGTAATAAATATTTGCTGTTAATTGTCTATCTTTACACTCAAATCTCAAATTAAAAAAATCTATAATTAAATAAATATGAATTTACGAAAATTTGTGTTAGGAGTATTGGCGTTTATTGCTCCTTTAGTGATGCAGGCTACACGCATAGTTGTGCTTGCCGATGTGCATGTAGTGCCGGGTAATGAGTGCGAATCAAAATTGAAAGAAGCTGTAGTTGAAATTAATTTAATAGATGCAGATGTTGTTGTGATGAATGGTGATTTGACAAATGAAGGTTCTGATCGAGAATTGTCAAATGTAAAGTCTATTCTTGATGGTATAAAACATCCTTTATATGTATTGCCAGGAAATCATGAAACTACATGGTCTCAAAGTGCGACAAAAACTATTTTTGACTTGTGGGGTAATGATCGTTTTGTTACTGAGGTCGATGATTTGGTAATCGTTGGAATTGCTTGTGGTCCATATATGAAAATGGGAGATGGACACATTAAGCAAGAGGATTTACATTGGTTAAGTTCTACTCTTAAGGAAAAAGTTAGGGAAGGTAAACGTGTAGTGTCATTTAATCACTATCCATTGATGAAAGATTTAGATAATTATATTGATTATGTAAAAGTATTAGAAAAATATCCTGTAGTGGCACATGTAAATGGTCATTATCATAAATATGAATACTATAAGGGTGGAGATATTGATTGTATGATGGTGCGTTCACTT
>JAFXGB010000069.1 GCA_017520235.1 Muribaculaceae bacterium
CACGTCCTGCATCAGGGCTTGGCGAGACAGGTAATGCTCAACGTGTATCAACTGTATGCGTAGCAACAGATCGCAACGATGGAATGTCTCTTGACCTATGGGTAGCAGTAAATGGACAAGGTGTTGCTTACTACTACTACAATGGTAAGAAAGAAGAGAATTCAAGCATTGAAGAAATCTTTACTGAAGAAGAAAGCGTTGCTCCTGTTGAATACTACAATCTTCAAGGTATGAAAGTTGCTAATCCTCAAGGTGGCATCTTCATCAAAGTTCAAGGCAACAAAGTAACTAAAGAATACATCAAGTAAATCGAAAATTTGAAAATTGAGAGTTGAAAAAACCTCAATCCCCAATAACAACTCCCATACTTGTAAAGGTGTGGGAGTTGTGTTTTTCAAGAAAAATTGATTATTATCTGAATTTGAGATAAAAAAGTTTTGCAGAATGAAAAAGTATGTGTAATTTTGCACCGCTAAACGTAAAAAAGCAAATAACAAAAAAACTAATATATTAATATGATTATCGTACAACAAAAAGAAGGCGAAAACATTGAAAAAGCTTTAAAGAAATTCAAACGTAAATTTGAAAAAACAGGTATTGTTAAAGAACTACGTAGCCGTCAGGCATTTGAAAAACCATCTGTTGCTAACCGCAAAAAGATGATGAAAGCTGTTTACGTTCAAAAACTTCGTAGCGTAGAAGAATAATCTACATTTTTCTCAAAAATTATTTGGAAATTTAAAAAGAATAGCATAAATTCGTAGCTATAGGATCGAGTTAATCGTTCTATATCGTTTTAGCACGAATTAATTATGCACATAGATTCTTTTTTGACATATATACGGTGTGAGCTGAATCTTTCGGCTCACACCGTTTTGTCTTATAAAACCGATCTTGAGCAATGGCGTAACTATTGTACACACAACAACCCTGCCGAATTCTCTCCGTTAGATATAACATCAGGAGATTTGCGACAGTGGATTTCTCATCTTGCTAATATAAACAGCAACCCGCGTACAATACGTCGTAAACTGCAATCCGTGAGAGCATTCTACAATTACCTAATGCGATATCATGGGCTAAAATCTAACCCTGCAGCAGAGATTATACTTGCAAAAATAGATAAATCACTTCCTGTTTATATACGCCCAGCAGAAACAAGCGCAATCCTCTCAGAAGAATGGGATCACGATGATTATATCGAGACACGCAACAGACTAATCCTACTCATGTTCTACTCAACAGGGATCAGATGTAGCGAATTAATGACCTTGCTTGACGCCAACGTTGACACAGTTCGTAGTGAACTAAAAGTACTCGGAAAGCGTAATAAAGAACGGATAATCCCATTTGGGAAAGAATTAAGCGAGATGATTACTTTATATCGACAATTAAGAGATGATATCGTGGAGTCTCCAGAGCCTCAATTTTTCTTGCGACCGACAGGTGAGCCTCTATACAGAAATCTCATCTATAAAGTTGTGCATCGCACATTATCAGGACGCGTACATTCATCTCGCCAGAGTCCCCACGTGCTAAGGCACTCATTTGCCACCGATATGCTCAACAATGGAGCAGACATAAATGCAGTGCAACAGTTATTGGGGCATCAGTCATTAGCAACAACGCAAATGTATACACACATTACATACCGTGAATTGAAACATAATTATGAACTCGCACATCCACGTGCACTAAAAAAAGGAGGATAATATGGACATTAGAATTAAAGCCATCCACTTTGACGTAGCAGAAAAATTAGTCAATTTCATCAACAAGAAAGTTGAGCGACTCGCTCGTCACAATGAGAATATCTCCGATGTAGATGTAACTCTAAAGGTTGTAAAGCCTGAAACAGCGATGAACAAAGAGGCACTAATTAAGATAATGGCTCCTCAACATGAGGATTTAGTGGCAACAAAAGTTGCCGACACCTTCGAAGAAGCCGTTGATCTCTGTCTCGAAGCAATCGAAAAACAACTCGAAAAGAAAAAAGCAAAAAAATAATTCAATCAAAAAAATAGTTCACAAAAGCGTGCCTCGAGGCACGCTTTTTTTATTCCAAGCCAAACTCTTTGCTATTATATCGAATAAAATTCGTAACTTGCAAGATATTTCACAATTCAGGTCATCATGTCATTAAATTCGCCTAAAGAGGTACTAAAATCAGCTATTGAAATAGGAGCGAGTAAAGTCGCACTAAGCTCCGGTAAATATGGCAAATTAACAGTTCTTGCAATGTTGGCAGGCATTTACATATCTATGGGCGGAGTCTTATCCCTCATTATAGGTTTTGGATTTCCCGAAATTACAGCCGGCAACCCATCATTGCAACGTATTCTTAGTGGCGCAATGTTCCCCATAGGGTTGATACTTGTAGTTATACTCGGAGCCGAGCTATTCACCGGCAACAATGCCCTACTAATCCCATCCTACTTTGCTAAGCGACATTCATTTTTTGCCGTAGTTAAGAATTGGACATTGGTTTATATTGGCAACTTCTTGGGCGCAATAATGTTTACTTACTTGTTTGTCTATCTATGTGGATTGACAACAAATGAGCCTTACCATTCAGCAATCATAAAGATTGCCGAAGCAAAAGTTTCAATGCCCTGGATTACAGTATTCCTTAAAGGGATTGGTGCCAACTGGTTTGTGTGCCTTGCCGTGTGGCTTGCCCTTTCAGGTAAAAGCCTATTAGCTAAGATGGTGGGATGTTGGTTTCCGGTAATGGTATTTGTTGCTCTTGGTTACGAACACTCTATTGCCAATATGTTCTTCATTCCTGCCGGAATGTTTGAAGGTGCAAATGTAGAGATTATGCAAGCCATCACAACAAGCTTTATCCCTGCAACACTTGGCAACATTGTTGGCGGCGCCGTATTTGTGGGGTGTGCCTACTATTATGTAAATCGTCCGGAGAAATAATTAACTAGCAAAATCATAATCCGATTTCATTTTTTGCAAAAATTATAGCCGCTAATATTTCTCATTCAGCAATAAAGCAGTAACTTTGTAGTAAATTTGAACAAACAATATTTATTCACTAATAATAATTACTCTAAATGGTAAGTTACAAAGAACTTGGCTTGGTAAACACTCGTGATATGTTTGCTAAAGCAATCAAGGGAGGATATGCAATCCCTGCTTTCAACTTCAACAACATGGAGCAACTTCAAGCAATCATCAAAGCTGCTGCTGAAGAAAAATCTCCTGTAATCTTGCAAGTATCTAAGGGAGCTCGCAACTATGCTAACGCTACTCTTCTTCGCTACATGGCACAAGGTGCTGTTGAATATGCTAAAGAACTTGGTTGGGCTAATCCTCAAATCGTTCTTCACCTTGACCACGGTGACAGCTTCGAACTTTGCAAATCATGTATCGACAGTGGTTTCTCTTCAGTTATGATCGACGGTTCACACCTTCCTTACGAAGAAAACGTAGCTCTTACAAAACAAGTTGTTGAATATGCTCACCAACACGATGTAACAGTTGAAGGCGAACTTGGTGTATTGGCAGGTGTTGAAGACGAAGTTTCTTCTGACCACCACACTTATACTGACCCTGAAGAAGTAATCGACTTCGCTACTCGCACAGGTTGCGACAGCTTGGCTATCTCAATCGGTACTTCTCACGGTGCTTACAAGTTCACTCCAGAACAATGTACAAAAGATGAAAACGGCAAGCTCGTTCCTCCTCCATTGGCATTCGACGTATTGAAAGCTGTTGAAGAAAAACTTCCTGGATTCCCCATCGTACTTCACGGATCATCATCAGTTCCTCAAGACGAAGTTGAAACAATCAACGCTAATGGTGGTGCTTTGAAAGCTGCTATCGGTATTCCAGAAGAATGGTTGCGTGAATCAGCTAAATCAGCTGTTTGCAAAATCAACATCGACTCTGACAGCCGTCTTGCTATGACTGCAGCTATCCGCAAAGTATTTGTTGAAAAACCTGCTGAATTCGACCCACGTAAATACCTTGGTCCAGCTCGTGACAACATGGAAAAACTTTACAAGCACAAAATCATCAACGTGCTTGGCTCTGCTGGCAAAGCTGAATAAAGATAAAATTCAACATTTTATCCACATAATTTAGGGGTGTATCGACAAAGATACACCCCTATTTATTTCAACACAAATCTTTTTTGTAACTTTGGTAAATAGTAAAAAACATAATACCATTATATTCAATGAAGAAAATCTATCTTATAATCTGCGCTCTTGCAGCAATTATAACCGCCAATGCAGCAACATTTTCAGGGACAGTTCCTGTAATGTACATCTACACAAAAAACAGTACCGCGATCACATCTAAAGATACATATATAGATGCCAATTTCTATATAGACCCAAAATCATCAGGCTACACTGCCACCGGTTCAGCATCAAGCACAGTTGCAATGAAAATTCGTGGTCGCGGAAACTCGTCTTGGACTGACTACGACAAAAAACCTTATCGTTTTAAACTCAATGTAGGGATTAAGCTATTAGATATGCCTAAAAGTAAAAACTATTGTCTATTAGCCTATGCAAACGATGACTTAGCATTCATTCGCAATGCAATGGGATTCAAACTCAGCAAATGTATGAATCTTGCTTATACGCCTCGATATCGTCCTGTTGAAGTCATGCTTAACGGCTCATATATAGGCCTTTATTTCTTGACCGAATCTGTGCGCGTTGACAAAGATCGTGTTGCAATAACAAAGCAAAACGACAATGAAACAGACGCCTCTTTAATAACCGGTGGATGGCTTCTTGAAATGGACAATACCGATGATGATGGTCAAGTCAAAATCACAGAAGGTAATGGCAACACTATGCGCTTTGCCTATAAAGATCCTGAAGAACTTTCTTCAGCGCAAACCAACTATTTGACCGGTCAACTAAACAGTATGGATGACGCAATCTATACAGCTGACAAGAATTCCACTACATGGGAAAATTACATTAACATGGACACTCTTGCTCGCTATTATATTGTACAGGAAATAATGGACAATACTGAAGCTTTCCATGGTAGTACCTACCTCTATAAACAACGTGGCACTGCAAACATATGGAGTTTTGGTCCTGTGTGGGATTTCGCTAATGCTTATCGTCGCACAGAGCAACAATTCATTTATCAAAACTCTCCATTCACTCAACATTGGATAGCCGAGATTGCAAAATTTCCTCGTTTCCAAGCTAAAGTAAAAGAGCTATGGAAAGAATTTTACACTACTCAATATTCAACATTAAGTACATATATCGACACATATGTATCAGAAATTTCCTCAGCTATTTCAAGCGATTATCAACGCTGGCCAAACTACGGAACCTCAAATTCAGCAACTAAGAAAGCTGAATTTAAACAACTGCTTAATGATCGCATTCAATGGCTAAATACTCAATGGGATCCAGCTGGAATCGATGATGTTTTAATAGATGAAAACAACGCTCCTATTGAATACTATAATCTACAAGGTGTGAAA
>JAFXGB010000070.1 GCA_017520235.1 Muribaculaceae bacterium
CGTTGCTATAACCATCAGCGATAGCTGTGCGTACATTCTTGCCGGCGCGAAGTTCTTCTTTTGTGCGTTCAAAGATAAGCACGTTAGCGTCAACTGCCATACCAAGAGCAAGCACGATACCGGCGATACCAGAAAGAGTCAATACAGCTTGGAATGAAGCCAAGATACCAAGAGTGAAGAACAAGTTACAAATCAAGCCGAAGTTAGCAACCAATCCGGGGATTACGCCATAGTACATCATCATGAAAATCATGAGAAGAACAAGAGCAACGATAAATGACATGAAACCTGATTCGATTGCTTCTTGACCAAGAGATGGACCGATTACCATGTCGCTGATGATTTCAACTTTAGCAGTCATCTTACCACTCTTAAGAACGTTTGCCAAGTCTTGCGCTTCTTCGATAGTGAATTGACCTGTGATTTGAGAGCGACCACCTTCAATAGCATCGTTAACACGTGGATAAGAGTAAACCATGTCATCAAGAACGATAGCAACACAGTTACCGATGTTGTTACCAGTTACGCGAGCCCATTGTTTAGCACCATTGCTATCCATTGTCATTGAAACAACGTTACCTTGCATGTTGTCATAGTCGCTTGAAGCTGCGATTACACATGAACCATCAAGAGCAGGTTTGCCATTGTTTGATTTCAAAGCAACAAGGCTGTAAAGGTCGATGTTTTTAACAGCGTTAGTAACTGTATCAGTCATTTGAACAGTTTGTGGCTTAACTTCCCAACGAAGTTTCAAGTTAGAAGGAAGGATTTGTTTAGCCACGTTAGAAGCTAAGATTTCGTCGATTTTTGCTTTGTTCATTACAGTAGCAAGACCCACGTTAGGAGTTCCTTGCGCACCACCTTGAACGAAATATCCCCAGAAACCGGCAAAAGCATCAGTAGTATCAGTAGCAAGTTTGCTATCAAGTTGAGCTAATGCGTTGCTGATTTCTTCAAGTTTGTATGTTTCATAGAATTCAAGGTTTGCTGAACGTTGTAGCAATTGACGCACACGGTCATGCTCTTTTACGCCCGGAAGTTCAAGAAGGATTTGACCATCTTTACCTTGAAGAACTTGAATGTTAGGAGAAACAACGCCATATTGGTCAATACGGCTACGAAGCACGTTTGTTGCTGAATTGTCAACGCGGTCCTTAACTTCTTGTTTTAGAGTTTTAACTACTGCATCACCCTTTTCGCCAGGTTTAACAACATCTTTAAAGATTACTGAGAAATCAGCGTTTGGAGATTTTTGGAGATATTGTTCGCAGAAAGTTTTAACGTAGTCGTCAGACTCATGATTTTTAATGATTACGTCAGAAGCAGCGATTGCTGAGTCAAAAATAGTGTCGCCTTGAACAGAGCTCATTGAACGAAGAATGTCAGGCATTGAAACCTGCAAAATAACGTTCATACCACCTTTAAGGTCAAGTCCTAAACCAACGCCCCATTTTTGAGCTTCATTGTAAGTGTAACCCATGTAAACGGGTTCTTTACCGATTGAATCGATGTAGTTTTTGTAAGCCTGTTTGTAAGGCTCGGAATCAACGCCTGCTTCGCCAGCGGCTTTAGTTGCATACTCTACTGCATCTTTTTCACAGTTGCTTGTTACAACAGAGAAAGAAAGATAGAAAAGACACACGAGTACCAAGAAAATCGCTATGACTCCGGAAACGACGGTTCCTAATGTTCCTTTGCTTTGCATGTGTTAGATAAATATATTAAATGTTTATAAATTAAATTTTTGTCTTTTTTTCAGCCTGCAAATATACTATTTTTCTTTTAATTAAGCTAATCGACAGGCGCGTTTTTCCCGTTTTCCCTCATTTTTTGCCGTTTACACATCGTTTAGAATGTTATATTTTGTGATTTTTACCGCATTGCCTCCCGCAATACCCCAAAAAATTTGTGCGAAAGGGTGCAAATCATTAACTTTGTGAACAAACATTTACCCAATGGACAATTATTTAGTATCTGCGCGAAAATACCGCCCATCGACTTTTAAATCGGTAGTTGGACAAAAAGCGTTGACTGCCACACTGAAAAATTCAATTGCCACCGACAGACTTGCTCATGCCTACCTGTTTTGTGGCTCTCGCGGTGTGGGTAAAACCTCTTGCGCACGTATTTTTGCTAAAACAATCAACTGCGAACATCGCACTGCCGACGGAGATGCTTGTAACGAGTGTGAATCTTGTCGTGCATTTAACGAAGGACGTTCGCTAAACATAGTAGAGCTTGACGCTGCTTCTAACAACAGCGTCGATGATATTCGCCAACTTGTAGATCAAGTACTCGTTCCACCCACAACAGGTCGTTTCAGAGTATTTATCGTCGACGAGGTCCACATGCTTTCAACTCAAGCATTTAACGCGTTTCTCAAGACGCTTGAAGAGCCACCGGCTTATGTCGTGTTCATCCTGGCAACAACCGAGAAGCACAAAATCATCCCTACTATTCTTTCCCGATGCCAGATCTATGATTTCAACCGCATCACAATCCAAGATATGGTTGACCACCTCAGTTATGTAGCATCGCAAGAGGGGATTACTGCCGATCCGGCAGCGTTAAACGTTATCGCTCGCAAAGCCGACGGCGCCATGCGCGACGCTCTTTCTATATTTGACCAAGTCGCAGCATCGTCAATGGGGAATATCACCTACCACTCTACCATTGAAAACTTGAATGTTCTTGACTATGAATATTATGGACGTCTGGTTAACGCATTCTTGTCTCAAAATGTCCCCGACGCATTGCTCATCTATAAAGAGATACGCGAACGAGGTTTTGACTCACATTTCTTCATCACCGGTCTCGCTTCTCATTTCCGCGACTTGATGGTGGCACGCGAGCCATCTACCTTGTGCCTTCTCGAAGCGAGCGACGACACTCGCAAGATGATGGCTGAACAAGCACAAAAATGCACTCCACAGTTTATATATTCGGCAATGGATTTATGCAACAATGCCGATTTGAATTATCGTACAGCGTCCAACAAGCAATTTCTCATTGAGCTCACACTCATTAAGTTATGCCAACAGCTCAGCCCCTCCCCCACTAATGGTGGCGACGGAGAGGGGCAGTTGAAGAAGATAGAGCCTGTAGCTCCATCTTCTACCGCCACCATGCCTAAACCTGTGACTCCGGCTTCGGCTACAACTCCGGTAATGCCTCACCCCAAAGCGCAACCACCGACACCACAACATGTGGCATCGCCAAGGGTAACTCCAAGCCCGGTGCCAGCGCCAACAATCAAGCACACAGGAATTAAGGCTCCTATGATTTCGATTAAAACAGGTGTCACCAAAACTACAGAAGAAGAGATTGCACATAATCCATTTAACGCGCCTAAGCGGAATTCTAATTATAGCCTTGATGCTCTTGATAGCGCGTGGGAAACATATATCCATGCTCACCCCACAGCGCATGTGCTTATAAACACGATGCGTGCATCACGACCACAAAAAGTCGAAGGGGATAATTATGTCATTGCGGTAGAAAATCCCAATCAACAAGATATCATGGCACATGCAATGCCTGACATCTTAAACTATCTACACAACTCTCTTTCAAACGATTATATCACTATCTCCATTCGCATAAATGAAGGGGAGGCTGCGCCGCACACATGGAACGAAAGAGAAGTGTATTCTCACATTGTTGAGACAACGCCATATCTCAAAACCGTAATCGATGATTTAAAACTAACGTTATCATAATTGAATGAATCCCTCTTTTAATAAATTCCTAAAAAGAAGTATTAAATGGTGTCGACGCTACATTTCGTTAACGTTGATCACCATCGTAGCATTTGTCATATTTATTCTGTTCTTTAACGAAAATTCCATTATGCAAGGATTTGAATACAATGACAAAATAGACGAATTGAAAGCAAAAATCCAAGAGAACACCGATACTCTCAACTATTACAACAACATGCTTCAACAACTCAACCACAACCCTGAAGCAATGGAAAAAGTTGTGCGTGAACATTACCACATGCAACACGCCAACGAAGATGTATATGTTTTTGAATAATACTATCTATAATGAAAAGTAAAGCTACAAATAATACGACAAAGCAACCATCGGCATTTATATTGTGGATGATTACAATATCAATGTTATTAATTGTTGCCGGTACAGTTCTTCCTCTATTCAACACCGGTGGCATCTTGTTCAAATACATCTATGCCACAGGAGCAATACTCCTATTAATTGGTCGTTTATTAACCCCATATAAAGGTAATGAATTTAGAATCAAACGTCTTTATCGCATAGAAACATGGAGTGCAATATTTTTCTGTGTTGCAGTATTTTTCATGTTCTATGAAGGCGCCGGACGCACTGATTGGCTCGCATTCACTCTC
>JAFXGB010000071.1 GCA_017520235.1 Muribaculaceae bacterium
AAAGATTGACATCGAAAAAACTTCGATGCAACAAGATAATCAAGGTGGCAATAATTCACGCAAGAATGAGCGTCGCCACGAGAAACCTGCAAAAGAGGCTCGTGCAAAACGTCCTGTTCACGTAGAAGTGAATGAAGAGGATGTGCAAAAACAAGTGAAAGAAACACTTGCACGCCTCACAAGCAAAGGTCAAAAGAAAGGCGCTAAATGGCGTAAAGAAAAACGTGAAGCCTTTGCAAGCCGCGAGCGTGAAGCTGCCGAACTCGAAGAAGCAGAAAGCAAAGTACTTAAACTCACTGAGTTTGTTACAGCTAACGACCTTGCAATAATGATGGATGTGCCCATTAACAATGTTATCGCTACATGTATGAACATTGGTGTAATGGTGTCTATCAACCAACGCCTTGACGCTGAAACAATCAATATTGTAGCTGAGGAATTTGGTTTCAAGACAGAATATGTATCGGCTGAGGTGGTAGAAGCAATAGCACAAGAGGAAGATAGTGAAGAAGAACTCACTGACCGCCCACCGATTGTTACTGTCATGGGACACGTTGACCATGGTAAAACATCATTGCTCGACTATATTCGCCAAGCTAACGTTATCGCCGGTGAAGCAGGGGGTATCACTCAGCACATTGGTGCCTATAACGTGAAACTCAGCGATGGTCGTCGCATCACATTCCTTGACACTCCGGGTCACGAAGCGTTTACAGCGATGCGTGCGCGTGGTGCAAAGGTTACCGACTTGTGTATCATTATTGTAGCAGCTGATGATAGCGTAATGCCTCAAACAGTGGAAGCTATCAACCATGCTTCAGCTGCAGGCGTTCCCATCGTGTTTGCTATTAATAAAATAGATAAGCCAACAGCTAATCCTGATAAGATTAAAGAAGAACTTGCCAACATGAACTATCTTGTTGAGGATTGGGGTGGTAAATACCAGTCTCAAGATATCTCAGCAAAGAAAGGTCTTGGGGTTGACGAGTTGATGGAAAAAGTGTTGCTTGAAGCAGAAATGCTTGAATTGAAGGCTAACCCCGACCGTAAAGCAACAGGTTCTATTATCGAATCTTCTCTTGACAAAGGTCGTGGTTATGTTGCGACTGTTCTCGTGCAAAATGGTACACTTCGCGTGGGTGATACAATTCTTGCAGGAACACACTATGGTCGTGTAAAAGCGATGTTCAACGAGCGTAACCAACGTATCAAAGAGGCAGGCCCTGCTACTCCGGCATTAATTCTTGGCTTGAATGGCGCTCCTACTGCGGGAGATACATTCAATGTAATGGATACAGAACAAGAAGCTCGCGAAATTGCTAACAAGCGTGAACAATTGCAACGCGAACTTGGACTCCGCACCAACAAGCGTATGACTCTTGAAGAAATTGCTCGTCGTCGTGCGTTGGGTAACTTCCACGAACTCAATATCATTGTTAAGGGTGATGTTGACGGTTCAATTGAAGCGTTGTCAGATGCTCTTATCAAGCAATCAACTGAAGAAATTCAAATCAATGTTCTTCACAAGGCAGTTGGTGAAATTTCTGAAAGTGATGTTGTCCTTGCAGCTGCTTCTGATGCAATTATCATCGGGTTCCAAGTGCGTCCATCAGTTGCCGCTCGTCGTGCTGCTGAACGCGATGGCGTTGAAATACGTTTGTACTCGGTTATTTACCAAGCAATCGAGGAGGTACAAGATGCAATGGAAGGTATGCTTGCTCCAGAACTTAAAGAGGAGATTACCGGTACAGCCGAAGTGCTTCAAACTTACAAGATCTCAAAAGTTGGAACAATTGCCGGTGCTATTGTGCGTGAAGGTAAGATTAAACGTTCTTGCAAGGTGCGCTTGATACGCGATGGTATCGTTCGTTACACAGGAGAACTTGGCTCATTGAAACGCTTCAAAGATGATGTTAAGGAAGTTCTCACAGGATATGATTGCGGTCTTAACATTGCAGGCTACAATGATATCCAAGAAGGAGACATCATTGAAGCATTTGAAGAGGTAGAAGTAAAAAAATCTCTATAAAAACATCAAATAGATGCCCGTTGCCTACATAAACATAGGCTCTAATATGGGTGACCGCCATGCTCTGATAGAGCAGGCTGTCGCCCATATTGAGCATTTGTGCGATACGTCAGCAAGACGTGCGCCCATGTTTTGTTCTAAGCCCTGGGGGTATAGGTCCAATGCCGAATTCCTTAATCTTGGAATTATGGTAGATACCGACATGACTCCCATTGAGTTGTTGCATGGATTGCAAGCTATTGAGAAAAAAATATCTGCAACTCCTCATCGCGACAGTGCAGGAAACTATATCGATCGCGAGATTGATATAGATATTGTTTCTATTGATGGGGTTATAATGAATAAGCCTGAACTTACATTGCCTCACCCGCGCATGCATTTGAGGGACTTTGTTTTTATGCCCATAGCTCTCCTTGATAGTAAGTGGCGACACCCTGTTTTAGGGGCTTCTCCATTGCGATTGACAAAGGAATGTGGTGAATGGTATAATGGAGGTATTGTCGTTGGGATAGGAGAGGCTTTGTGGGATATGTTTCCTGAGGGGAAGAAAATGGGGGGTGCCCCTGCCAATTTTGCCTATCATGTTATGTGTCAGGGATTTCAAAGTATAGTCGTAAGCTCATTAGGGGATGATGACTTAGGGCAAGAGATAGAAGCTGCATTTAAAGAGGTGGGGCTTAATTATCTGCTTGAAAAGACCGACTTTCCCACCGGAACGGTACAAGTCTCGCTTGACGATAAGGGTGTCCCTCAGTATGAAATCACTGAAGATGTGGCGTGGGATAATATCCCTTTGACCGAAAAATTATTGTGGCTTGCATCAGCAACAAGTGTAGTTTGTTTCGGTACTCTTGCTCAGCGAAGTGCTAAATCGCGACATGCAATAAACACGTTTATTGATGCGATGCCACACGATGCTCTAAAGGTTTTTGATATTAATTTGCGACAAGAGTTTTATTCGCGCGATGTAATTCATGACTCATTATTGCGATGCAACATTCTGAAGATAAATGACGAAGAGCTTGCGATTGTTAGTGAGATATTTGCGCTTGGTGGAGATTTTAAGGCTCAATGTCGTGAGTTACTGACGCGATATGCCTTAAAAATTTTGATTTTAACTTGCGGAGAAAAAGGAAGCTATGTGTTTGCCGATGGCGATCTCTCTTATATGGAGACGCCCAAGGTTGAGGTAGTAGATACAGTGGGAGCCGGAGATGCGTTTACTGCAACATTTATTGCGTCAATCATGAAGGGAGACACGATAAGAGATGCCCATCAGAAAGCTGTCGAAGTATCGGCCTTTGTTTGTACCCAAGAGGGTGCGATGCCGCAATATGAGCAATAATTTCATAAGTTGAAAGATATAGTAAAGTAAATTTGCTTAAAGGGAGTGCAATCTATTGAGATACTGAAAATTTCTTTGTAAATTTGCACGAATTATAATGGAGTGAACTGCACAAAAGAGTTCATTTCCTGAAAATTGTTTATATTTATGAATATATCATATAATTGGCTTAAACAGTACATCGACTTCAAGTTGACACCAGAGGAACTTGCAGCCGCACTCACTTCTATCGGTCTTGAAACAGGTGGAGTGGAAGAAGTAGAATCAATAAAAGGTGGATTGCGCGGAGTCGTAATCGGCAAGGTACTTACATGTGAGGAGCATCCTAATAGCGACCACCTCCACATCACAACAGTTGATTTGGGAACAGGTGAGCCTACACAAATCGTGTGTGGAGCTCCAAACGTTGCTGCCGGACAAACAGTAGTGGTTGCAACTGTGGGAACGACTCTTTATGACGGAGATAACGAATTCCAAATCAAACGTTCAAAAATTCGCGGTGTTGAGTCATTGGGAATGATATGTGCCGAAGATGAAATTGGCATTGGAACATCGCATGATGGTATTATCGTATTAAATGATGATGTAAAACCCGGAACTCCTGCGGCTGAATACTATAACTTGACAAGCGACTATGTCCTTGAGGTGGACTTGACTCCTAACCGCATTGATGCGGCGTCTCACTTTGGGGTAGCTCGTGATTTAAGCGCATGGCTTGCTCAAAATGCTGAAGCTGCTAAGTTGCAACGCCCCGACGTGTCATCGTTCAAGGTTGATAATGCTGAAGGTGCGATTGCTGTTGAGGTTGAGAATACAACTGCTTGCCCTCGCTATTCAGGAGTAACAATACGCAATATCAAAGTTGCCGAAAGTCCCCAATGGTTGAAAGATCGTTTGACAGCTATAGGTCAACGCCCAATCAACAATATTGTCGATATAACCAATTATTTGTTGCATGGAATGGGGCAACCACTTCACTGCTTCGATGTAGATAAAATCGAAGGAGAAAAAGTTGTTGTGCGCAACTGTGCGACAGGAACACCATTCACTACACTTGATGGCGTTGAACACAAACTTGATGAAAATGACTTGATGATATGCAATGCCAATGCTCCGATGTGTTTGGCAGGCGTATTTGGAGGTCTTGACTCAGGAGTAACCGAATCAACAACTTCAATCTTCATCGAGAGTGCTTATTTTAACCCAACATCGGTGCGCAAGACTGCTCGTCGTCATGGATTGAATACCGATTCTTCATTCCGTTTTGAACGTGGAGTAGATCCTAATGGAACTCTCTATGTATTGAAACTTGCAGCATTGATGGTGCAAGAACTTGCAGGTGGAGAAGTGTGTGGCGATATTGTGGATATTTATCCTGAAGAGATTAAGCCATTCCCTGTAACTCTTTCTTATGAAAAGCTAAATGCTCTCATTGGTAAGGAAATTGCTCCTGAAACTGTTGACTCAATTCTTGCATCTTTGGAAATTGAGATTGTTGCACGTCGTGATGGCGAAATCGATCTTCTTGTTCCTACCTATCGCGTTGATGTTCAACGTCCATGCGATGTGATTGAAGATGTATTGCGCATATATGGTTACAACAATATTGAAATCTCGTCAACCGTACACTCAAGTTTGTCTTATAAGACATTGACTGATAGTGCAAATGATTTACGAGAACTTATCAGCCAGCAATTAACTGCCGGAGGCTTTAATGAGATAATGAATAACTCATTGACAGCCGAGGCTTATTATGATGGCGTTGCTTCATATCCTGTTGAACATTGTGTTAAACTACTCAATCCGTTGAGTAATGACCTCAATGTTATGCGTCAGACATTGTTGTTTGGCGGATTGGAGTCGGCAGCCCACAACATCAACCGCAAGTCAGGCGACTTGATGATGTATGAATTCGGAAATGTATATTATTTCAACCCCGAAGTTCAATCGACAAAAGAGGCTCCTCTTGCTCCTTATAGTGAATATAGCCGTTTAGGATTGTGGCTTACAGGTGCTATGCGCACATGTAATTGGTGCCGACCTGAAGAGCCTGCGACAATCTATGATTTAAAAGCAATTGTGTTGAATGTTATTGCACGTCTTGGTATTTCAGAACGAGAAATTCAATTGGTGAAAGGAGAAAACTGCATCTTTGCGGCATCGTTGAAAATTGTTACCCGTGCAGGAAAAGAACTTGGCGAAATGGGTATCGTGGCTAAATCAGTATTGAAGAAAATGGATATCCGTCAAGATGTATTCTTTGCCGAACTTGATTGGAACTCCCTTGTGCGCTTGGCATTGAAGAAAAAAGTTACATATACAGCATTGCCTAAGACAATGCCTGTTAAACGCGACCTTGCGTTATTGATAGACAATGCTATTAAAATGGAACAAATTGAAGCCGTTGTGCGTGAAAGTGAACGTCGCCTGCTCAAGTGTGTTACTCTCTTTGATGTGTATGAAGGAAAGAATTTGCCCGAAGGCAAAAAATCCTATGCTATTGCCATAACAATTCAAGATGACGAAAAAACACTTCAAGACAAGCAAATCGAGGCTGTGATGAACAAGATTATCACTAATTTGGAAAAACGTCTTGGCGCAACATTAAGATAAATCTAAATAAATAACCATACAATAAAAAATAACCACAATGGGAAGAGCTTTTGAATATCGCAAAGCAAGAAAACTCAAACGCTGGGGTAATATGTCTCGCACATTTACCAAGATTGGTAAAGAAATCACTATCGCTGTAAAAGCCGGTGGTGCCGACCCTGTAATGAACCCTCGCTTGCGCGTGCTCATGCAAAATGCTAAGGCTGCAAACATGCCTAAAGACACTGTAGAACGCGCTATTAAGAAAGCCACCGACAAAGATGCCGGCGACTACAAAGAAATCGTATATGAAGGATATGGTCCTTTCGGTATCGCTATCGTTGTAGAAACTGCTACCGATAACAATACTCGCACAGTTGCCAATGTTCGTTCTTATTTCAATAAACATGGCGGTTCTCTTGGAACATCAGGCTCATTGACATTCCTTTTTGAACACAAGAGCGTGTTTAAAATCAAGCCTAAAGATGGAGTATCGGTAGAGGATCTTGAACTTGAATTGATTGACTATGGTGTTGACGAAGTCGTTTCTGATGAGGAAGAAATAATCCTTTATGGTGCATTTGAAGAATTTGCCAACATTCAAAAATATCTCGAAGAAAACGAGTTTGAAATCGTTAGTGCTGAATTTGAACGCATTCCTAACGACCTAAAAGAGGTAAATGCAGAACAACGCGCTCAAATTGAAAAATTGCTTGAAAAATTTGAGGAAGACGAAGACGTTCAAAACGTTTACCACAACATGAAAGAGGACGACGAAGAGGAATAATTTTCTATTCATAAAAAAGATAAAGCCATTCCCTTAGGGGAGTGGCTTTTGTCTTTCATTTATCTAAAGATGGTCTTTTAAAATAAAAATTATTCATTGAAATTGTTATCTTTGTGAGGGTAAAAATTATAATATGGAAATAATACTGGTAAAATTGAATGAGTTGTTGACCGAGATGGGGGTCGCTCCTGACCATCTATTTTTAGTCAGCCGTTTGGTAATTATAAGTTTGATTATCTTGTTGGTCATTGCCTCTTACCACTTCTGTCACAAAATTTTGGCAAAAGTAGTCAGACGGCTGACGAGCAGAACAGCTGCTACGTGGGACGATATTCTGTTTAACGACCATGTATTGTATGGAGTGTGTCATCTGTTACCACCGATAATATTATACATATTTCTCCCACTTGTATTTGAGGGCAACTCCTTGATGTTGACGATTATATCAAAATCGTGCTTCATTTATATTGTCCTTGCCGCATTACGCTTGATAACATCATTTATTTCTGCGTTATATCTCGTCTCGTGTGAGAAACAACAGACAACAAGCCACCCATTAAAAGGCGTTTATCAGATGTTGAAACTGATATTTATATGTGTTGCGGTAATAATCATTATCAGTATTTTGGTAGATAAAAATCCTGTGGTTATACTCACCGGACTTGGTGCTGCGGCAGCAGTATTGACCTTGGTGTTTAAGGATACCATTCTCGGACTTGTTGCCGGGGTGCAACTTTCGGCCAATGATATGCTTCGCCCCGGAGATTGGATTGAAGCACCTAAATATGGCGCAAACGGAACAGTTAAAGAGGTTACATTGACTACTGTTAAGGTGCAAAATTGGGATATGACAATCACCACTATCCCTCCCTATGTACTAATTTCTGATTCGTTTCAGAATTGGAGAGGGATGTTTAATAGTGGTGGTCGTCGAGTGAAACGTTCAATAGAGATTGATGTAAATACAGTGCGTTTTAGCACCGAAGCTGAGCTTGCCGACTTTGAGCAACGCGGTTGGCTTAAAGGTATAGACCATGAAACTGAAGACCTTGTCAACATGAGGGTGTTCCGCAATTACATGGAGCAATACATCTCAACTCATCCGCTTGTAAATCATGACATGCTCATGCTTGTGCGTCAGTTGCAACCTTCGGCTCACGGAATACCCATCGAATTTTATTTCTTTACTGCCAAGCAGGATTGGATAACCTATGAACGCATACAGGCAGCTATACTTGAGCATGCCTATGCGATGTTGCCGGCATTTGGGTTGCGTGCCTTCCAAAGTCCTGCAGGAACCGACATTCAGTCTATAGCCAATTCATCGCAATCTTAGCACGACTATGGTCGCTGACCGATAGTAATTGTGTAATATTCCTTATGGCATCTTCGGCAAGTGAGGCATGTCGCCTGCTTAGGTTGTCGTTGTGCCCCATGTAGCACAGATGCATTGCATCCATGGCAATCGCATGTTCTATGGCATGACGCAGAGTACCTGTGGCTGATGATGGGAAACATGCAGGTGTATTTATAGTAACCGATAAGATGACATCTTCGTTGCAGTTTTCATTATTATCATCATTCAGATTGCACTCCGCAATGTGAGGGAGTAGTCGCAACACAATGTGGGCAAACGCATCCTTTACCAGCAAGCGCAATGCCGGTTCTTGGTCGCGAGTGAGCAGTGGCGGGCGTTTGCCATTGTCAAGATTTTGCAGACATCGCAAAGCCGATGCCGCATATATTTCTGTTATTATCGCCGTCGTTGATAGATTTAATGATATTGAGGAGTTCATGATTATATAGCTGTTTATTTTTTGAGTATTAAATATATTAAAAAAGCAGCCAAGGAAACAATTGAAAATAATGTGATAAGGTGTCGGGTGGGACTTTGTGTCTCTATATCACATATCTCAGTTTTAAGAGAGGTGTGGTTGTGGGATTCGGTAGTTGAAGACACTGTGCTGTCGCTCGTTGTTACTATATGGTCAATTGAGCGTGAAAGTCGGGCAATTTTCACAGTCAATGCGTCTATCGAGTCGGTAGCGGGAGTTGTTATTTCAATTAGTTGTAGATTAAGGCTGTCGCTTGTCAGAGATGAGATGAGGTGTTTTTGAATAGAGACGTTGTTGCTATCAGCCACATTGTAGCATTGCGCATCGAGCATGCTGTGACGGCTTGTGTTGCATCCCCATGCGGTAAGGCACAAGTAGCAGAGGAGTGTTATGTTTAATCTTGTGGTCATGGTTTAGCTGTTGTAATAATCTGATTGCATAATTGGTAGTGATGAAAAATCGTGAAGCGCAACTACGGGTAAGCACTATTGAGAGCGCTTCGGTGTCGGTTTTAATCCCCATTTGACATTTGTAATGATCGGCTTTCTCGGCTATCTCAGCCCACATGAGCCGTTTCAATGGGTTGTAGTTTGGTGGCAGTCTATTGTGGCGTAGGGTACGCAACATTCGATAGGCATAGTCAAACGTAACATAATATCCCGGAGCTCCGCCAGAGATAGCGCGGTGTGCCAGCTCGTGGCAACTGATACGTTCGCCGGGGTGTAGTCCATCGCAGATTTTCCGGCATTTCGCGATAAAATCGTTATCGCGTGTTTTGATGAATTCCAACATAATTTGTACCATTTTTTAAGTAAATAATGATAACACAAAAGTAATATCACTATTGTGCTAAAATGTGGCGCAAATGTGTTGAAAATTGAAAAATTGAAAAATTGAAAATTTGGAGTCCTTAGAAACTGTGAATTTTACTTTCTTTAACTCCACTTCTCTCTCTCTCTCCCCCTTTCTCTTTTTCTTATGTTATCTTTTATTATTTAAGAAATTATTACTAAATTGCATCGTTTTTTTATATTGCATAGGTGCGTTTTATGAAAATCAGATAACCAAAACTCAAGTTATTAACTATATCTAAAATTAACAAACCATGAAAAAAGTAATTCTTTCAGCATTGTTGTTAAGTGCAGGTATTTATGGTTTCGCACAATTGAAAGTCGCTTCAGTAGAAAAAGTGGCACTTCCTGAAGGTGTAACCATTAACACAGCA
>JAFXGB010000072.1 GCA_017520235.1 Muribaculaceae bacterium
ACTACACATTCGATGATCAAAACATCGTTCTTACTGAAGGATGGAACTTCTCTACTAACGGAACTTACCCTTCTTACATTGACTTGACTTCAAATGTTGTTCGTGCAGCAGCTTATCAAAACGGTAAACTTTATATCCTTCAAAACAAAGCATGGGCAGCTCCTGTTGTTACAATAGTTGATGCTTATACAGGCGCGCAAAAGGGTACTCTTGACATGACAGGCATTGGTAGTGCAACAATTCAATTGTCAGACATCTTGGCTGTTGATGGTAAGATTATCGGTTGCGGTTGTGTAACAGCAGCTCAAACTCTTAAGATTTATCAATGGGATAGTGACACATCAGCTCCTACCGTACTTCTCGAACAAGTAACAGGTAAGATCATGGGTGGTTCAATGTCAATCAGTGGTAACTTAACAAACGGACGTTTGTGGTTCACTAACGATGGCACTACTGAAGCTTACTACTACACAATCTCTAATGGCGCAGTAAACTCAACATTGAACACTATCAGTCTTAAGAAGGCTGACGGAACTACTGACTGGAACGCAGGTGATGGTCGTGGCTCTGCTGAGGTCGTTTACAATGCCGATGGTTCACTTTGGATTGACGCTAAAGATGCAGTTCCTACATTGTTCACTGTATCAGGATCAACAGCAACTTTATCTAAGGCAATGGCTCCTGTGGTTAATAAGTTTGGTACTGCATTGAAGTTCTTCACATTTGGCGAACGTAAACTTGCAGCAGTTGCAACATATACAGGCACAGCAGCTCTTACAGGAGGTCAATTGGCATTGCTTGATGTGTCGGCAGGAATTGGCAGTGAAACAGCAATTGAAACACGTCCTGCATCAGGGCTTGGCGAGACAGGTAATGCTCAACGTGTATCAACTGTATGCGTAGCAACAGATCGCAACGATGGAATGTCTCTTGACCTATGGGTAGCAGTAAATGGACAAGGTGTTGCTTACTACTACTATGATGGTAAGAAAGAATCAACTGTTGGCGTTGAAGATGCAATTGCTAATACAGAAGAAGTTAAGGCTTCTATCTACACTGTTGGCGGAACATTATTCGTTGATGGCGTAGAAGCAAAGGCTGTGGGTATCTACTCAATGAGTGGTGCAATGGTGCGCATGGTTAACAACGCTAACGAAGTGGCAGTTGACGGTCTCAACGGTATCTATGTAGTTGTAGCTGTTGATACTAACGGTGTAACTCACACTAAGAAACTTGTTATTCGATAATTGAGAGGTGGCTAATGCCACTATTAAATAGAACAAAGATGCTGTGTCATTTTGATGCAGCATCTTTGTTTTTTAGGCTTAAATTTGTTTTTGCTATTAGCTTGCATTATCTTTGTGAAATAATTAATTTGACAATATTATAGCCTAATAAAACAATATAATAAATAATATGGCAACTCACATTTCTGACCGTGTACAGTCGCTCTCTCCATCGCAAACTCTTGCGATGTCGCAAAAAAGCAATGAGCTCAAGGCTCAAGGTATTGATGTAATTAATCTATCGGTGGGTGAACCTGATTTCAATACTCCCGATCATATAAAAGAAGCCGCTAAGCAGGCCATAGATGAAAACTGTACGTTCTATACTGCAGTTCCCGGTTATATGTCGCTTCGCAAAGCGATTGTTGATAAGCTCAAAAAAGAAAATGGATTAGATTATACCCCAGAGCAAATAGTGGTATCGGGTGGTGCTAAACAATCGTTGTGTAATGTTATATTAAGCGTTATAAATCCCGGTGATGAGGTGATAATCCCCACTCCGGCATGGGTGAGCTATGTAGAGATGGTGAAACTCGCCGAAGGGAAAAATGTGCTTGTTCCTGCTTCTATTGAGCAAGATTTCAAAATCACTCCTAAACAACTTGAAGATGCAATCACTCCAAAAACTCGTATGGTGTTGATTTGTTCTCCTTCAAACCCAACAGGAAGTGTTTATACCGAAGCAGAATTAAAGGGCCTTGTAGAAGTGTTGGCAAAATATCCTGATATTCTTATTCTTGCCGATGAGATATATGAGCATATCAACTTTACAGGCTCGTTTACATCGCTTGCTTCATTCCCTGAAATTGCTGATCGCACAATCATTGTGAATGGGGTTTCTAAAGCATATGCGATGACAGGATGGCGTATTGGTTTTATCGCAGCTCCACTTTGGGTGGCTAAGGCTACAAATAAACTGCAAAGTCAATATACATCAGGCGCTTCTTCTATTGCACAAAAAGCAGCTGAGGCTGCATATACAGGCTCGCAAGCATGTGTGGAAGAAATGCGTGTAGCATTCCAGCGCCGTCGTGATCTTGTGGTATCCCTTGCTCGTGAAATCCCCGGAATTAAGGTGAATGAGCCTCAAGGTGCATTCTATTTGTTCCCTGAAGTGTCAAGCTATTTCGGAAAGAAATGTGGCGACAAGGTGATAAACAATGCTGCCGATCTTGCGATGTATCTTCTTGAAGAAGGACATGTGGCAACTGTAGATGGCGAAGCATTCTGCCTCCCGGGATACATACGTTTGTCTTATGCTACAAGTGATGACAATATCCGCGAAGCAATGAAACGCATCGCTGATGCACTCGCTAAACTGGCATAATTTTCCTAATAAGGACTAAATTAAAATCTGAAGAGATGAACTTTATAGAAGAACTTACATGGCGTGGCATGATACACACAGTGATGCCGGGCACTGAAGAACAGTTGCAAAAAGAAATGACAACGGCTTATTTGGGTATCGACCCGACTGCCGATTCTTTACATATCGGTCACCTTGTGGGGGTGATGATGCTAAAACATTTCCAACGTGCCGGTCACAAACCCATTGCGCTTGTTGGTGGTGCTACAGGTATGATAGGTGACCCATCGATGAAAAGCCAAGAACGCAAACTCCTTGATGAAGAAACACTTCGCCACAATCAAGAAGCGATTAAAAAGCAATTGAGCAAATTCCTCGATTTTGATAGCGATGCGCCTAATGCAGCTGAATTGGTTAACAACTATGACTGGATGAAGAATTTCTCATTCTTGGATTTCATACGCGATGTTGGCAAGCACAGTACTGTTAACTATATGATGGCAAAAGACTCTGTGAAGAAACGTCTTTCGGGTGAGTCTCAACAAGGTATGTCATTTACTGAATTCTCTTACCAACTTGTGCAAGGATATGACTTCTTGACTCTATACAAGGAAAAGAATTGTCGCTTGCAACTTGGTGGCTCAGACCAATGGGGCAACATCACGACAGGGACTGAGTTGATTCGTCGCACTGAGGGAGGAGAGGCTTATGCTCTTACTTGCCCATTGATTACTAAAGCCGATGGAGGTAAATTTGGTAAGACAGAGAGTGGAAACGTTTGGCTTGATCCTCGCTATACAACTCCTTATAAGTTCTACCAATTCTGGTTGAATGTTTCGGATGCCGATGCTGAAAAATATATCAAAATTTTTACTGCTCTTAGCCGTGAAGAGATTGAAGAACTTGTTGCGGAACAAGCTAAGGATCCTGGATTGCGTCCTTTGCAAAAACGTCTCGCTAAGGAGATTACAATCATGGTGCACTCTGAGACTGACTATGAGGCGGCTGTCGAAGCATCACAAATTTTATTTAGTAACAAGGCTTCAGAAACACTACGCAAGATAGATGAAGAAACTTTGCTTGCAGTGTTTGAGGGCGTTCCTCAATTTGAAGTCGCTAAGGCTGATGTTGAATCAGGAGTAAAACTTGTGGACTTATTAACCGAAAAAGCGGCTGTTTTCCCATCAAAAGGAGAATTGCGCAAGCTTGCACAACAAGGCGGCTTGTCAATCAATAAAGAAAAAGTTGCAGATGTTAATGCTGTGGTTGATGCCGGTATGTTGTTGAATGACAAATATATACTTGTGCAAAAAGGTAAGAAAAACTACTTCTTGCTGATAGTGAAGTAAAATTTTTATTGAAAAATATTTGCACAGAAAAAATAAACTGCTTACCTTTGCAGTGCTTTAGATCAGAAATGGTTTGAGCAATGAGGATTGTCTTATGGTGTAATGGTAGCACTGCAGTTTTTGGTTCTGCCTGTCTAGGTTCGAATCCTGGTAAGACAACAGATAAACGCTAATCCACTCGGGTTAGCGTTTTTCTTTATGCATTAATGTGTTGCGGGGATTG
>JAFXGB010000073.1 GCA_017520235.1 Muribaculaceae bacterium
CTAAAAGAGTACAATATTGATATAATGGTCTATGACCCATGGGCAAATGCCGCTGTCGCTCAACGTGAATATGGCGTGGAAATTCACAATGAATTACCTGCCGGCGAAAAATACGACGCAGCTATCGTGGCAGTAGCACATAATGAGTTCAAGTCGCTCGATGTGAAATCGTTATTGACTGAGAATAGCGTTGTTTACGATGTGAAGTGGATGCTCGATGGCAATGCCGATGGTAAATTATAATTGAAAGAAATAGAAATGTCGCAAGAGGATATAAAGCAAAAGGCCGTCAAAGGTATATTTTGGAGCTTTTGTGAGCGCTTTGGCTCATTATTGATTCTATTTACAGCCAATATAGTATTGGCGCGAATACTCACGCCCGATGATTTTGGTCTTGTGGGTATTTTGATGGCGTTTGTGATGATTTCTCAAATGTTGATTGACGGAGGTCTTGGAAATGCTTTAATTCAGCGACAAAAAATTACTACTGTTGATTGCTCTACCGTCTTTTACACTAATTTGGCAGTAGCGGTAGTGTGTTATGCCGCATTATATTTTGGGGCTGATGCGATAGCTTCATTCTATAATGAGCCGATGTTGGCTCAACTTATAAAAGTACTTGGCGCAGTTGTGGTAATTGATGCTTTTGGTGCGGTGCAGAATAATCTCTTGATGAAAGAGGTTGATTTCAAGAAAATCACCATCGTAAAAGTGGGAGCCGCTTTGTTGTCATCGGTAATCGCTATTGTTGCGGCTGTTTATGGAATGGGAGTATGGAGCTTGGTAGTGCAATATGTGGTAAATAGTGTGGTTAAAAGCGCGCTTTTGTGGATCTTGTCGTCGTGGCGACCCATTCTCACTTTTAGCAAAACATCGTTTAATACGTTGTTTCGCTATGGCTCAAAATTATTACTTGCCAATTTGCTAAGCGAGGCATATCGCAATTTGTTGGTATTGATATTTGGCAAATACTTTTCAAAAGCCGAAGTTGGGTATTATTCGCAAGCAAAACATTTGCAAGATGTGCCTGTGACATCGATAATGACGATAGTTAATCAAGTGACATTCCCAATATTCTCAAAGCTACAAGATGATAAAGAACAGCTAAAACGTGGGTTGAGTCGAAGTGTGAAAATTTTGACGTTCTTGAACTTCCCATTGATGATGTGTCTTGTGATTATGGCAGAGCCAATCTTTAGATTGCTATTTGGAGAACAATGGATACCATCGGTGCCTTATTTTCAATGGTTGTGTGGCGGTTTTGGTTTTCTATTGGTAATTCATAATACCAATATAAATGCCATTAAGGCTGTTGGTAAAAGTGGTATAGTATTATATCTCGAAATAATAAAGAAAGTTCTTGGATTAGGATTAATCATGGCCTTCATATATATGGGGTATGGGGCTATTAGTATAATGTGGGCATTGGCAATAAACCCAGTCATAGAATTCTTCTTAAACGGATATTTTACAGGGAAATATACCGGGTATGGAATATTTAGCCAGTTGCGTGATATGTTGCCCAATTTGATTGTGACAGCGATTGCTTCGGCAGCGGCATATTCGCTCACATTCGTTGATATGCATTACTTGGTATTGCTTGTGGCTCAAGCAATATGTTTCATTGGGGTTTATTTGGCCGTTATGAAAGTTGCCAAAGTCGAAATTTTTGAGTATCTTGCGGTCGAATTAAAATCAAGACTCAAGAAGAAATGAAAAAAATAGCAAAAGCGATTTTGCGTCCCCCTTACGCCTATGCGCGTTATATTTATTTAAGATACATAAAACAAGGTTTTTATACTTCTGCTGAGGTGGTGTCTCAAGAATTGAATTTGAACGCTGTTTCAGATTTTCCTATGTCGTATTTTGGCTATTACAATGTATCGCCCGAAAACAATAAAGGGCAAGTGCTTTATTGTGTGCCTACGGGAAAGGATTGCATCGCACTTTATTATCGTGACGCCAATGGTGAACATGAGATAGGGGAGACTAAAGCATATAACTTGCAACAAGGTTGTATGTCGCAATGGGGCTATACCAATCCCAATCGCGCATACTATAATCGATATAATCAATCTACCGATAAATATGAAGGGGTAATCTATGATGCCGATGCTCAAAAAGAAATTGACACATTGCCCATGCCTGTATATGCGCTTTCAAAGCAAGAAGATTTTGCGTTGTCGCTCAATTTTGACCGATTGGCGGTGATGCGTCCCGATTACGGGTATTTCTGCCATAAAAATCTTGAGATGCCTATGAATGATGCCGATGGTATATGGCATGTTGATGTGGCAACAAAAGAGGTGAAATTGATTATCACTTTGCAGCAATTAATCGATCTTAAGCCATCCGATACAATGGAAGGAGCTCGACATAAGGTTAACCATATAGATATTTCCCCCGACGGAAAACGCTTTATGTTCCTACATCGTTGGGTAGGTCCTAAGGGACGTTATATGCGTTTGATAA
>JAFXGB010000074.1 GCA_017520235.1 Muribaculaceae bacterium
CGCGGTGAGATTTTTGTAACTTCGGTAGAATACACTACAACAAAACAAATTACTCACACAGCAGCTGCTGAACGTCAAATAACTTGGTCTCCAGATAATCGCACTATTGCCTATACAAGCGAACGCGATGGTCATTGGAACATCTACAAGGCTACTATAGCTCGTGAAGAGGATCGCAATTTTCCTAATGCAACCATCATTGATGAAGAGCCTATGTTCTCTGCCAAAGATAAAATTGAGCGCACTTATCCTTCATTCTCTCCCGATGGCAACGAACTTGCATTTATACAAGACCGCAATAAATTGATGGTAATGAATATCAAAACAAAAAAAGTGCGCCAAATTACCGACGGTTCAACTCATGCACGCCGTAATGGTGGTTTTGCCTACTCTTAGTCTCCTGATGGAAAATGGTTTGTGCTTTCAGTCGTTGACAATAAACACGATCCATATAGCGATGTTGCTATCGTGAATGCCGATGGTGGCGAAATTGTTAACCTCACACAGAGCGGATATTTTGACGAATCTCCTCGTTGGGTGATGGATGGCAATGCTATTATCTTCCTCTCTGAACGCTATGGTATGCGCAACCATGCATCTTGGGGTTCTGAGTCTGATGTGATGATGATATTCCTCAACCAAGATGCCTATGATAAATATCGCTTGAGCGAAGAGGACTATGCCCTATATAAAGAAATAGAAAAAGAGCAAAAGAAATCGGAAAAGAAAGATGCTGATAAAAAAGAAGACAAAGACAAAAAAAGTGATGACAAAAAAGCAAAAATTGATGACACCAAGAAAATTAACGTTGAACTTGATGGTATTCGCGATCGTATAGTGCGTCTAACCCCATATTCTTCTGACATATGCGATGCAATCGTTACCAAAGATGGAGAAACTCTTTACTATCTCTCATCAGCCGGCAAAAGCTATGATTTGTGGAAAATCAGCCTACGCAAACCCGGAGCTAAACTTTCAAGCAAACTTGATGCCGGATACACAAGTATGGAAATGGATGCCGATGGCAAAAACATATTCCTTCTTAGCGGTCGTTCAATGAAGAAAATGGATGCTAAAAGCGAGAAAATGACACCCATTACCTACTCAGCATCGATGAAGCTTGATGGCTCTGCTGAACGAGAATATATGTTTAACTATGTATATACTCAAGAAAAAGAAATGTTCTATAAAAAAGATATGCATGGTGTTAATTGGGATAAAATGACTGCTGACTACCGCCGTTTTCTTCCTCACATCAACAATAACTATGACTTTGCTGAACTGCTAAGTGAATGGCTTGGCGAATTGAATGTATCACACACCGGAGGGCGTTACTCTGCGCCGTCGGCAAATGAAGCTACATCAAGTTTTGGGTTGCTCTATGACTTGAAATTTACAGGCAAAGGGTTAAAAATTGATGAGATACTTGAAGATGGGCCTTTTGATCGTGCTACATCTAAAGTAAAACCGGGATGCATTATTGAAAAAATTAATGGACAAGAAATTACACCTGAACAAGATTATGCACAACTCCTCAATGGATTGACTCGCAAAAAAACACTTGTAGAAATCGTAGACCCCACAACAAATGAACGTTGGGAAGAAGTTATACTTCCTATCTCCTCTTCAGCAACAAATCGTCTATTATATAACAGATATGTAAAACAACGTGCTGCCGATGTTGAACGTTGGTCAAATGGCCGACTCGGATATGTACACATTCAATCTATGGGCGACGATAGCTTCCGTAAAGTTTATTCTGACATTCTCGGAAAATATAACCACTGCGAAGGTATCGTAATTGACACTCGTTGGAACGGAGGTGGACGCCTTCACGAAGACATTGAAATACTATTTAGCGGAAAAAAATATTTCACACAGACAGTGCGTGGCATTGAAGCATGCGACATGCCTAGCCGTCGATGGAACAAGCCCAGCATCATGGTACAATGCGAAGCCAATTACAGCAACGCTCATGGTACACCATGGGTTTACAAGCATCAAGGATTGGGCAAGCTCGTTGGCGCACCCGTTCCAGGAACCATGACAAGTGTTAATTGGGTAACATTGCAAGATCCATCTCTCGTGTTTGGTATCCCTGTTGTCGGATATAAACTACCTGATGGCAGTTATCTTGAAAATACTCAACTCGAACCAGACATCCATGTACTCAATGCACCCGAAACAGTTGTAAATGGCGAAGATACACAATTACGCACTGCCGTTGAAACCCTTCTTCGTGATATTGATAAGAAATAATTTTGCCATGTAAAATCAAGTTTGGCACGGAATATGCTAATATGATTTTCAGTTAAGAAATAAAATTATAAACAAAAACTATAAATCATTTTAAGCTATGAATATTAAACCATTGGCCGATAGAGTGTTGATTAACCCCACTCCAGCCGAAGAAGTTACAGTGGCAGGTATCATCATTCCTGACTCTGCAAAAGAAAAACCCCTTAAAGGAACTGTTCTTGCTGCCGGTTGTGGCACAAAAGATGAAGAAATGGTTGTAAAAGAAGGCGATACAGTACTTTATGGCAAATATGCCGGTACTGAAATCGAATTTGAAGGCAACAAATACCTCATCATGCGTCAAAGTGACATTTTGGCAATCATCAATGAATAATGTTTTAAACTTTATCAATCATGGCAAAAGAAATTAAATTTGATATCAAAGCTCGCGAAGAGCTAAAAAAAGGCGTTGATGCTCTTGCCGACGCTGTAAAAGTAACTCTTGGTCCTAAAGGACGCAACGTTATTATTGAAAAGAAATTTGGCGCTCCTCACATTACTAAGGATGGCGTTTCGGTTGCTCGTGAAATCGAACTTGAAGATGCATTCCAAAACATGGGAGCTCAACTCGTTAAAGAAGTAGCTTCTAAAACCGGTGATGATGCAGGTGATGGAACTACAACTGCTACCGTTCTTGCTCAAGCAATCATTAACGTTGGTCTTAAAAATGTTGCAGCAGGTGCCAATCCAATGGATATCAAACGTGGTATTGACAAAGCTGTTGCCGTCGTAGTTGAAGGAATCAAGGCTCAAGCTCAAGAAGTGGGCGACGATTTCAAGAAAATCGAAGACGTTGCTCGCATCTCAGCCAATAACGATGAAGCTATCGGTCGCCTAATTGCAGAAGCAATGAAGACTGTTAAGAAAGAAGGCGTTATTACTGTTGACGAAGCCAAAGGAACTGAAACAACAGTTGACGTTGTTGAAGGTATGCAATTTGATCGTGGTTACATTTCTCCATATTTTGTTACTAACCCTGAAAAGATGGAATGTGAAATGGATAGTCCTTATATCCTCATCCACGACAAGAAAATCTCTAACCTCAAAGACATGCTTCCGATCCTTGAAGCTACTGCACAAAGCGGACGCCCATTGCTCATCATCGCCGAAGATGTTGACCAAGAAGCACTCGCTACTCTTGTAGTGAACCGCCTTCGCGGCTCATTGAAAATCTGTGCTGTTAAAGCCCCCGGATTTGGTGATCGTCGCAAAGAAATGCTTGAAGATATTGCTGTTCTCACAGGTGGAGTTGTTATCTCTGAAGAAAAGGGCATGAAACTTGAAAGCGCAACAATAGACTATCTCGGTCGCGCTGAAAAGATTTCTGTTAACAAAGAAAACACAACTATCGTTAATGGCGCCGGAGACAAAGACGCTATTGCTGCACGTGTTGCCCAAATAAAGATGCAAATCGAAAAAACAACATCAGACTATGACCGCGAAAAACTTCAAGAACGTCTTGCTAAACTTGCAGGTGGTGTTGCAGTTCTTCACATTGGTGCTCCTTCTGAAGTTGAAATGAAGGAGAAAAAAGATCGTGTTGACGACGCTCTTAGCGCTACTCGCGCAGCTATCGCTGAAGGCATCGTACCTGGTGGTGGTGTTGCTTACATCCGTTGCGTTGCTCGTCTTGAAAACCTCAAAGGTGAAAACGATGACGAAACAACAGGTATCCAAATCGTTAAACGTGCTATCGAAGAGCCTCTTCGCCAAATCGTTGCCAACGCAGGTGTTGAGGGTGCAGTAGTTGTTCAAAAAGTAAAAGATGGTGAAGGCGACTTTGGTTACAATGCACGCACAGGTGTTTATGAAAACATGCACGCTGCCGGTGTTATCGACCCTGCTAAAGTAACTCGCGTAGCTCTTGAAAACGCTGCTTCAATTGCAGGCATGTTCCTCACAACTGAATGTGTTATTGCAGAGAAGAAAGAGGATAATCCTGCACCCGCAATGCAAGCTCCAGGCATGGGCGGCATGGGTGGCATGATGTAAAATTCCATTACACTACTGATAAGAAATAGCTTCTACATTGTGGAAGCTATTTTTCTTTACTTTAATTCACGTCACCGCAATCACTTAACATAGTTTAACCAAACGGGAAAGGGTAAGGACGATACACATAATAAATTTTATTATACCTTTGCATTCGTTCTAGATAACATAAAGGGAAAACACTCCTAACATGTGATTATCTGCTAATATTTATAACACATAAAAAACCATGAGGATAAGAATAGTAATTATTCTGGCTATTTTAACTAATCTGATATCATCGACTCACGCAGCAACAGCTACAAATGACTCGATTGTTCCACCCGAAGCCTACGAGTGGTATCCTCAATATGTCACATTCCTCCCTAAATCCCACCTCGACTCAGTTTTACAATATGCATCAACTGATATTGTTCCTGTAAAGTTTGAACTTTATAAAACAAATATCACATCAAATCCCGAGCTTAATAATATCACATCACTCATCAACCGCGTAATTACCGATGAGCGTGTAAAACTTGTTTATGTGTGGATTGGCGGTAGTGCCTCTCCCGATGGTAGATTGAGTTTAAACACCCAACTTGCACAACACCGTGGTCAAGCATTGGCTGACTATATTAAAGCCAATACAAATATCACTGCCAGCCAATTGCGTTTTGACAATCTCGGTGAAGACTGGTACACTATAACAGAATCCATCAAAAAATCAAACTCTGAATATAAAGATGAGATATTAGATGTTATCGCTTCCGAAAACGATTTAGATCGTCGTGAAATTAGACTAAAACGATTGGACGGTGGCGCCCCATGGGCTTGGATGAAACAAGAAATTCTTCCACGATTTCGTAATGCACGCTTAGTTATCGTGTGTAGTGCCGAAGACATCAAGGTTACCCCTCTTGAAAAAGTTGAACCTCAACAACCTCAACAACCTGCACTGGACACTATTCCCGATGTAGCTCCGGCTATAGTAGAACTCCCAACTCAGCCTATTGATACAGTTACACCGGAACCCGAGCCCATAAAAACATGGTTTATAGCTGCAAAAACAAACCTTTTGTGGCTTGCGGGAACAGTAGCCAATGTGGGAGTTGAAGTACAATTTGCCGAAAAATGGTCTATTGACATTCCGGTATATTATTCTCCTTATAATCTCTCAAGCGACCGCAAAATCAGGGTGCTTGCCACTCAACCCGAAGTGCGTTATTGGCTCGGAAAACAAGCAGGAGCAGGTCATTTTGTGGGATTACATGGACACATCATAGGCTTTAATGTTGCGATTAACGACCATGGACGTTATCAAGATGCCGAAAGCCCATTGTGGGGATTCGGTCTCGGATATGGATATGCTGTAAATTGGGGCAAAAACAAGAATTGGGGCATGGAATTCAACTTCGGACTCGGTTTTGCCAACTATAAA
>JAFXGB010000075.1 GCA_017520235.1 Muribaculaceae bacterium
ACTCTTCACCTAAAGTAGGGGAAGTGGCACAAAGTGCCGAAGGGGTATCACTTTTAACTCCGATTCTATTATATCATACCCTCTCCCGGATGCGCCGTACTCTCCCTACCTTAGGGAGAGTACTTTATATTCTTCCTAAATCTCTAACTATCAGCAGCAAAAAAACAAGCTGCTCCCATAATGTAGGGGAGCTGTCACGAAGTGACTGAGGGGTACAAGATTGGCAGTGGGAAATGGGAAGTTGAATAGGAAAAGAGTTCCCTTGGCAAGCCGAGAGGCCCCCCACAATGAAGATCTAAAGCAATTATGGTTGATAGAGCCTCTCCAACAACCCACTACATCGAAGATGTTTCACAAAAAAATTCGCGAAAGTTTTGTTAATCAAAGAAAAATGGCTAAATTTGCAAGCCATTACGAATTATCGCCTTACCAGCGTTGATTTAAAACTTTGATTAACAATAAAAAACTAAATAAAGATGAAAAAAGACATCCATCCTTCAAATTATCGTGAAGTAGTATTCAAAGACATGTCTAACGAGGAAATCTTCATCACTCGTTCTACTGTTGCAGCAAAAGAAACTATCGAAGTTGATGGCGTAACTTACCCATTAGTTAAGCTTGAAATCACAAGTGCTTCTCACCCATTCTTCACAGGTAAGCAAAAACTTGTTGACACTGCAGGTCGCGTAGATAAGTTCATGAGTCGCTACGGTAACCGCAAAAAGAAATAATTCAACAATTATTCTTCATACGAAAGAGGTTGTACCTACAACCTCTTTTTTTTGTACCCTCCACACTCTCTCCTCTCTCCTCTTGTTTATACCCTCTCCCGGCTGCGCCGTACTCTCCCTACCTTAGGGAGAGAACTTTCTTTTCTGCCCAAACCTCTAACTATCAACAAAAACAAGCTGCTCCCATAACGTAGGGGAGCTGTCACGAAGTGACTGAGGGGTATTATACACTACTTTTGTACCCTCCCGGCTGCGCCGTACTCTCCCTACCTTAGGGAGAGAACTTTATATTCTTCCTAAATCTCTAACTATCAGCAGCAAAAAAAAACAAGCTGCTCCCATAATGAAGGGGAGCTGTCGCAAAGTGACTGAGGGGTATTATACACTACTTTTGTACCCTCCCGGCTGCGCCGTACTCTCCCTACCCTAGGGAGAGAGCTTTCTTTTCTGCCCAAACCTCTAACTATCAACAAAAACAAGCTGCTCCCATAATGTAGGGGAGCTGTCACGAAGTGACTGAGGGGTATTATACACTACTTTTGTACCTCCTCCCGGCGATGCCGGACAATGTTACGGTGAGCCAGACAAAACTTTTTCATTTTTTAACATACTCAAATATGCTTTGCCGATATATTTTATTTGCATATAAGTAAAAGAATTTTTACATTTGCAAAAATGCGGTTCTGTTGTTAATCTCTATCACAACAAGCTGTTATAAAAAGAATTAATCAACTAAAAAACATAAAACCATGAAACACTTCTCTACACACGCATTATTATTGCTGTTGTCATTAACATGGCTAGCTCCAAAAGCCAACGCTGCAACCTATTTCTCTTACAGTGGAGATGCTTGGGATCATTACTATACCTATGGAACAACCACTTATGCAAATAATTCGGCTTTCTGGTTTCAGGGAGCGGTTGCTAATGGGAAAATTTACACATTGCCTGCAGTTGCTAGTCAAACAGCATACGACAAGGCAGAAGATGGTACATCTTTATCATATATGATTAGTGGTACATACACAAGAGGATTATCATTTGATTTTCAACAGAGTGGAGCCGATTGGTTTTCTTGTGGTTCGGGTTCTCAAAGTGGCTATCCCGTAGATGCGTATGTAGAAGGGAAGACAAATTATTATTATGCAGGTCCGGCAATTGCGGCTGATAATGCAGAAACGCTATGGTTCCCAACTCGCTGTAGCACAACCGGACCTCAAGCTTCGCAAGCCAGTAACGTATGGGCTCAAGGCATAAAAGCCGTAGCGTATTACACAAAAGACAATCTTCCAATAGCAAACACAATTACCACTCGCAAAGGGATTAACCTAAGCACGTACAACATCGGTCGTAGCGACTTAATGAGTGCATACGGTGATGGAGCCAATGGAGAAGGATATCTTTGGTTTTGCGATGAAACTAACAATAAAGTAGTCAGAGTAAAAATCGTAGAAGGACAAGCTGCAGGTGAAATCGAATTCACTCCTCCATGTACTATCGTAAATCGTTCACTTGTTGTTCAATATGCCGATAATCGAGTTATATATAGTTCAGGGCGTGATGGAAATAAAAAGATATATAGAGGTGTAATCAATGGCAACAGCATCACATGGTATGACCTTGGTGTAACAACTGTCGGCAATACTACAACCTATGGCAGTCCAGGTGCCACTATGTTTATCATGGGTGGCTATGAATACCTTGCCTACTCTTCTTCCACTGCACAAGTAACAATAAACGTTTACGATGGAACAAATCCTGCTAATACAAATACCCTTGAAACATTTTCACTAATTCCATTTGGGTCTAATTATTTATCAAGCTCATCCTACATGAACCATAGTATTAATGCAGTTGTTGCTAATGACAAAATGAGTGCTGTTCTCTACTTTTATGTACCAAGCAAAGGCGCATTCAAACGCAAACTCACTGCATTGAAAACAAAAGCACAAGACCCAGTGCAAAACCTTGCAGTAGAGATCGTAAAGGATCAAGACCCAACTCAGTTATCACGCCAAGATGCAGTCCTCTCATGGGATGCGCCAGCAAACGGAGAGGTTTCTAAATATACAATATATAGCAGAGAAAACCCATGGTTCTCAATGGAACCAAGTACAGCTAACAGCCAAGTCCCTCAAGGACTACAACACACTTGGAGTGCATGGGAAGCAATAGGCACAACTACCGAGCAAACTTTTACCGATATTAATGTATCAAAATATTCTCCTGAGACCTCACGCTCATACCAATACAAGGTCGTTCCCACTTTTACATCAGGTACAATTGGTGCAGAATCAGAAATTCTCGAAATTACACCTGAGTTGGTGCCGTTTGTTCCTGTATGGGACACAACAATGGACCAAGATGATAAGAAATTTGGTATTGACCGTTATGACGGATATTGCAAAATCCAGCTTTATTGGAAATTCCCTCAAGTAAATAACTACAATCAATTCCCAGCCAACCATAAAGAGGTATATGGCGTAAAGCCCGACTATTATTCAATATTACGCAATGGCGAGGAAATTGTACCATATATCACATGTTATAATTATATCGACACTGATGTAAAATCGGAACAAACATATACCTATCATGTAGTTTCTCACTATGATTCATACCCCGAACTAACTGCAATATCTGCGCCCAACGTTGTATATGTAGAGAAACGAGATTGGGCTAAGGTAGGCTATGAATTAACAGAAATCTATAATTATAAGATTGCTGAGTCAGGCGACAGCGTTCACATTCCAGCAAGTAGCTATTCAAATATGGGTAGCTATGCATATGCCTACTACAAGCAAGCGGCTTATCATGATGGTTATTGGTATGTGGCGCAAAATACCAATGCAGGAGAAACTAATGGTGGTATTATCAAAATCTCAGCAGCAGCTCCATGGGAAAATAAGACTGAAAATGTATTAACTCCCGGAACTGTATTTTACAACCACAGCACGCACTATTCTACCAATCCGGCTTACCGAAATATGGGTATTGCCACTGACTTTGAAGGGAATCTCTTTATTCAAAGTGGTTCTTTAAACTTTAGCGGAACATCAACTACTTATCCTTATTACAACAGAATTGCAGAAGGTAAAGTATTTATCAAAAATAGCAATGGCAGTTTTACGACCTATACTGTGGACTTGTCAGGAATCGATCTTACTGAATATAATGAATACGATAAAGCGAAATTCTTTACCACAGCTCCTGGACGTTGCGATTATTACACAATGGGAGGCAATTTAAAGACTAAAGGCGAAGCCTACCTATACCTTGCACCATCTGTATCAAGAGCTGTATTTGTTATTAAGTTAACTTATAATGGTTCAAAAGTAACTGCATCATTGGTTAACAAGTACCAAAACACTGAAAGTATTAGCCGTTGGACGAACGAAAGATATTTGCAAGCAAATGAAAATCTTTGCATACCAATTAATTGTAGCGGTCGCGAGAACGAATTCATACACTTGATCCGTTCAAGTGGAATGTCACTAATGGAAATCAATCCAAGCTCAACTTTTGCGACTAACAAAGGTACCGTTTATGATACTCAATCACGCGTAAACACTCCCGGTGGATGCACATTTGAATTTAATGGAGAACTATTCATAGTTACCCCAACTTCGCAATACTCTGTTAATAAAGGGAACTTCTATGTGGGTATAGCCGAGCGTAAAGATGGTGACACACCTGAAACAGCTAACTTAAGCCACATTATCCCTATAGCAATTGTACAACAAGATGACGCTGAAAATGGTGGTGGCTCTTCGAGTGGCACTGTTTCAATATTCGCTGAAGTTGGAGAAAAGGACATAAATGGAGATGGCAAGTTTAATGACTATGTTTATATTTATCTATATTCTCCATCTGGTCAACGTTTTGCAAAATATCGTTTGACTCCTTCTAGCGCTTTCCCCCCTTCACAAGTAACACTTGACATCAAACCTGTATATGCAGAAGAGTATGACCCAAGTTCTCATAATCCCGGCGGTAATATCGAACGATTTGATGCAACTGCTACATGGACTGAAGTAACCGATTATGGCACAACTGAAGGTGGTAACCTATTCTATTCAATAGAAGGTTATACATTAAACCTTGTTGACAAAGATGGTAATATTATTACCGAATATCCTACCATAACATTTGAGGTTCCACGCGATGTCAATAAAGATGGCAATGTTGACAATCCTTCGACAGCAATTACATTCAATAATGATGGCACCACATCAGTAGAAGGTCTCTCATGGACAAAGAATGACGCCGGAATTATCACCTATATTTATGTTTACAAAAATGTTGACAAAAACAAAAACTATACAGCCAACGTTACAGTAAACTATGTGGGTGTCGATGAATCTAACATAGGCACAAGTCAAAAATCTCCAACTACAGAATATGAACATTCTAATACATACCAACCTAAAGAAGCGACAGGATCAGTATTGGTCGATATCAAGAAAAATAATTGGAGCGACTGGGATGCTGACTATCAAGGAAATCCTTCTACCGGAGCTAAAGACCCTGACGATGCCTACTATGACAGCTATCGCGTGTGTCTATTGTTAAGCAATCCTGACTTTGGTTCAAATAACGAATACCCACGCTCTTACTACACTATAGGTATTGATAAGGACAAAAATGGCACAATAGATCAATATATCAACGAATTTAAACTATTTGCCGGAGAACAATCTAAAGCAAAAGCTGCTCAAATTGTTGACAGCGACGGATATATTGCTATTACCGATGGTCAAATCCCAGGTGATTACAACTTCGATATCGAAACCGGTGGTAAACCTCATATATATTGGGATATGCTTGATTATACAGCTCCAGCATATTATAACGATGGTGTTACCTACACAGAAAATGATAATCCATCTACATGGAACTATATAGTTACAACAACCTATGCAGCAGGAAACGCCAAAATACGTGAAGTTGTAACATCACCAATGGTGGCTGATAATGGAGGTATCACTACAGGTGTAGAGGTTATAAGCACTCAATCAGTTCTCAATGTATATCCTATTCCTGCTACAATCTCGGTAACAATCAAGTGTAGCGAAGCTGTTGAAGGAATTGAGATTTACTCTGAGTCAGGCATGTTAGTTAAGAAGATGACAGGCAACGGAGAACAAATGATAACCGTAAATGTCAGCGACCTTGCTTCAGGTTACTACTTCATGCGCGTCAACAACCTCTCTCCGGTGAGAATCATAAAAAATTAAAAATCGGAACCATAATTAATGATATTTTTAATGGAAGCCGTTGCGCGTAATGCGTAGCGGCTTTTTCGTTACTTTCATCTCTCCTCTTGTATATACCCTCTCCCGGCTGCGCCGTACTCTCCCTATCTTAGGGAGAGAGCTAATTAATAGCATATAACTCTCTCG
>JAFXGB010000076.1 GCA_017520235.1 Muribaculaceae bacterium
CTTCTATCTCAAATCTTAAAGGCGTTGATGTTAAAATTTTGGCGTCAAAATATATTTCAAAAACACTATCTTGAAATATAGTATGTTTTATTGTGTGAGATACCGCATCTTCGTACAAATGGACTTCTTGATTTACAGGTATAATTACTATCCATTTTTCTTGTCCACTAATAGTATTTATATGTGATAATACCATTAGTATAAAAACTAATATCTTCTTAATGCTTTTCATTGGGTAGAGTATGATATTATTTTGATGCGACAATGCGCTCAGATTATAAGATGATACTATTCGCAAATTTAAAATTTATTATCTAATTTCCCAAAAAATAAGATTCAAATATAGAATTCTACAAATATGTTTTTAGTGTAAATTTAAGGAAAAATTTCCGTAATTCAGGGAAAAGTAGTACCTTTGTGGCTCGTTTTTAGGAATATAAATAAAACTAAGGATAAAAAAGATTATGAAAGCGTTTGTTTTTCCCGGTCAAGGGGCGCAATTTGTAGGAATGGGTAAGGATTTGTATGATAACAATCCTGTGGCTCATGAAATGTTTGAGAAAGCCAATGAGATATTGGGTTTCCGTATTACTGATTTGATGTTTGCCGGTACTGATGAAGATCTTCGTCAAACAAAGGTTACTCAACCAGCAATTTTCCTTCACTCTGTAATTCTTGCTAAAACTTTAGGTGAAGAGTTTGCCCCTGAAATGGTTGCAGGGCACTCTCTTGGTGAATTTTCGGCTCTTGTAGCAGCAGGAGCATTGAGCTTTGAAGATGGACTACGTCTTGTTTCTGCTCGTGCAATGGCTATGCAAAAAGCATGTGAAATGAAACCTTCAACAATGGCAGCTGTGCTTGCACTTCCCGATGCTACTGTAGAGGAAATTTGTGCAGGAGTTGATGGCGTTGTTGTGTGTGCTAACTATAACTGTCCAGGACAAATTGTTATTTCTGGTGAAGAACCCGCAATTGATGCAGCTTGCGAAAAGCTTCTTGCAGCAGGTGCAAAACGCGCAATGAAACTTAAAGTGGGAGGTGCGTTCCACTCTCCATGTATGGAACCTGCTCGTGCTGAACTTGCTGAAGCAATTGAAAAAACTCAATTTAATACTCCTGTGTGTCCTGTTTACCAAAATGTAGATGCAAAACCTCACACTGATGCAACTGAAATCAAGGCAAATCTTTTGGTGCAATTGACTGCTCCTGTGCGTTGGACTCAATCAGTTCAAAATATGATTGCTGATGGTGCTACTGAATTTGTAGAACTTGGCCCTGGTAAAGTGCTTCAAGGTCTTGTTTCAAAAATCTCTCGCGAAGTAGCAGTTTCAGGGAAACAATAATTGACTATAAAAATAAATTGATAGAGAGCATGGTAAACCGCCATGCTCTTATTTTTTTGCGGGTGGTGCATCCTTTTTTTATGTTGTTGCGTCAAATATACAGAAAACAAAAAATCAGATGATGATGAAAAAGGAAATAGGATTGTGTGCAATTGCGTTGGCAACATTGGTATTGGCAATGCCAATGACTGCACAGGAGCAAACAACAGAAAAGAGTGTAGAACTTGGAGAGGTTACAGTTAAAGCAACTCCCATCATTAGTAAAGCCGATAGAGACTTGTATGTACCTTCGGAGGATACAAAAAAACGTTCAGCTGATGGTCTTGATTTGCTGAATAATATGCAGATACCCACATTGACTGTAAATACCGTAATGAACACGATTAGTCGTGCGGGGGAGTCGGTTGAGGTGCGCATCAACGGGCGTAAGACTGATATCAATCAAGTAAAAACATTGGCTCCGGCATCTATCGTGAGAGTGGAGTATCATGAAAATCCCGGATTGCGTTATGGAAACGCTGCAGCTGTACTTGATTTTATAGTGAAGAATCCCAATAGAGGAGGCTCGTTGCGTACAAATGTGGCACAAAGTCTTGGCGGCGGATTTGGTAATCAGTATGTGAATTTGAAACTGAATAGTGGTCGCTCGCAGTTTGAAGCAAATTATTATGGCCACATGCGTCTTGATCTACCCATTTATCGCGAGAACGAGGAAGTATATATGCAGCCTGATGGCTCTACATTTAGTAGAATGGAGTCGGCAATAGGGGGTAATCACAACACCTATGGCGCAAGTGGGTATTTGGCGTATAATTATTTGAATCCTGATAAGACAAATTTCTATGCAAGTGTTTATTGTATTCGTAATACATCTGACTTAATGTCCTATGATGGACTATTGACAATGAGCGATGGCTCTCCTCAATTAAAAATACATGATGCAACGCGTTCTCCTGACACATCTCCAAGTGTAAACCTGTATTTGGACCAGAAGATTGGACGAGGTCAGACACTTGTATTTGATGTTAATGCCGGTTGGTATTTAGGGCATAGTATTCGCGATTATAGTGAGACACAAATAGATGATGGTGTAGAGGTCGTTGATATTGATACTCGCATTAACGACCGCAATTTTGCTATCACTGCCGAAGGTAATTATATTAAAGAGTGGGGCAA
>JAFXGB010000077.1 GCA_017520235.1 Muribaculaceae bacterium
GGTAATAATATTATTGAGTTTTGTGCGAATGAGTTGTTTGCGAATAGGAGATATATGATCAATATATAGTTTCCCTTCGAGGTGATCACATTCATGTTGCACTATGCGAGCAAGAAATCCTGAAATTTCTTCTTCGTGAGCTGTGAAGTTTTCATCAACCCAAGAAAGACGAATGTGTTCAACACGATTTACATTCTCAGATAATCCGGGGAGACTCAAGCAACCTTCACCACGAGAGATGTTTTCTCCGTCAAGAATCTCGATTTTAGGATTAATTAGAGTAAGTTTCCTTCCCGCACATTCAGGATGATTTTCTGCTACCGGATCGGCATCAATTACCACGATGCGGTCATTACGACCTATTTGTGGAGCCGCAAGCCCCACTCCTTCAGATGCATACATTGTTTCATACATATCATCCAATAGCTTTTTCAAGTCGGGGTAATCCGATTTGATTTCTTCTGATGTATTTCTTAATACGGGATGTCCGTAAAGATATATAGGTAGTTTCATTATTTAAATGATTTACTTTGTAAATAATCGTTCAAAATGATTGTCGCTGATATTTCGTCAACGATAGCTTTGTCTTGTCGAGCTGTTTTCTTCATGCCGGAATCAATCATCGATTTGTGGGCTAAAACTGATGTAAATCTTTCGTCCCAAAACTCGATTGGAATATTGGGTAATTCTTTTCTTAGTCTATTTATTCCGGGAGTGATATATTTCATTGACTCTGAATCTTCACCTCGCATTGTTGTGGGTTTTCCGACAATAATTTTATCAACTTTTTCAGTAGCGATGTATTTTTTGATAAAATCAATGATAGTGTGAGTCGGAATAGTAGTAAGCCCATTTGCAACAATCTGCAATGAGTCAGTTACGGCAATGCCGCAACGTTTTCGGCCATAGTCTATTGATAGAAGTCGTCCCACAATGCAAAGTTACAAATTTTATACTCAATTTACAATGTATTGTAGAAGTCATATAGTGCTTTGCGCACAATATGACAGTCAAAACGTTGCACAATTAATTTACGGGCTTTAGAAGCCATCTGCTCTCTCATAACATCATTGTCATGCATTTCAAGCATAGCATTATATAGAGCGTTGGCATCATGAGATGGGACTATTACACCATTTTGTCCAGGAATTATTATTTCATTAGCCCCATTTATATCTGTTACAATAGAAGGCAACCCCATTGCTCCTGCTTCGATTACCACATTTGGAAATCCTTCTCGATAGCTTGGAAATGTGAGTACATCAGCTGCCACAAGCCAAGGTCTCACATCCTTTTTTACACCTACGGCTTCTATTGATTTATGGGTATTGATAATATTTTGCATCTCCGATGAGATAGGGTCCAATTGCATCTCAAAACACCCAACTAAAATTAATCGGGTGCTGGGCCTTTCGTTATGTACTTTTACAAATGCTTCAATTAATTCGTGAATACCTTTATCTTTTACTATACGACCAATGAAAATATAGGTAAAAACTCCATCCTTCTTTATTTTAGACACTTCATTTAGCACTTCTTCCGAGCGGGTATAATGATCTAATTCAATTCCTCTGACATTGCCATTAGCAAGGACTTTCATTGCCTTTTTTGTGATTTTGCCCGCAATAATGTCACGTTTAACTCCTTCTCCCTCGGGTATTATGTGGGTTGCACAAGCACATAGAATTTTGTCGGTAAACATGAGTATGTGCCGAGAAATCCCGGTTCTTATAGGCCATATCAGACCAGTGAATGTGTGTACTCGTCGTGGCACTCTTGTAATCCATGCTGCAATCATGCACAATAGTCCTGCCTTAGGAGTCATACTATGAACTAACCAAGGCTTTTCTTTGCGCATGATTTTGATGAGTTTGAAAAGCGATACAAGATCATTGATTGGCGAAATGTGTCGTTCCATTTTAACACCGATTGTACGCACATTCTCTCGTTTGCCTACAAAGTCAAGAATATCGCCAGGAGATGACAATGCTACAACTTCATAATTATTTGACAATTCTCTCAATTGGTCTTTACAAAATGTCTCTAAAGATGCCGCAATAGTCGTTGCACGAATTATTTTTTTCTTCTGATTCATTAAAAGAGAAACTAATTTGTACAAAATTACTAAATATCTTGTTAAGTGCAATCAATTCATTACCTTTGCATTCGCAAATCTCAATAAATGGTATCAAAACATATGCTTCGCTTGTTATTATTGTTGTCAGCTGTGGCTCTAATGTGGAGCTGTAGTTCAACGAAGCATGTGCCTGCAGGAGATCATTTATTGAATAATGTGTCGATAAAGGTTGAAGATGCTGATAATGTATCATCTTCAGAATTATATAATTATTTGCGTCAAGCACCCAACCATAAAGTTCTTGGAGGTGTAAAAATTCAACTTGCTACATATAATATGTCGGGGAGTGATACGACAAAGTGGTACAATCGATGGTTGCGCCGTCTGGGGCAGGCTCCGGTAATTTATGACCAAACATTGACAACCGCATCGGCCAATCAATTGCGTCAAGCAATGATTAATAAAGGATATTTAGAAACGACTGTGCAGGTTGATACAATTCGCAAGGATAAGAAAAAGAAAATAGATGTAACTTATACTGTTAAAGCGGGAGAGCCTCATAGAATAGCAACAATTGATTATCAAATCCCTGATACGACAATAGCTGAATATGTCTATGCCGATACAGCTCGCGCTTCAATCAAGCCAGGCGACCTTTTTGATATAAATAACTTAGATGCTGAACGCACGTTTATAACTAATAGGCTACGCAATAGAGGATATTATGCTTTTAATAAACAATATATAACTTTTACAGCTGATACAGCTGCCGGTTCGAAAGATATAAATCTAACATTGAATTTAAATCAACCGGTAATTGCTAATGATACTATATCGCATCAGCAATATTATATTAGAGATGTGATATTTGCGGTGGATTATGAATCGGAAGATGGCGAAGTTGCGAAACTCGATACCGTTAGGTATAAAGATATTATCGTGTTATATGGACAAGATCATTATATCAAGCCAAAGGTACTCGAAGAATGTTGCTTTATTATCCCAGGTGAAAAATATGAGGCCCGCCAAGTTGATTTAACACATGAGGCTTTGGGGAGACTTGATATATTGAAATTTATAAATATTACAATGACTCCTGTCGCTCAGATAGGTGAAGATATGTGGCTTGATGCATATGTTTTTATGACTCGAAACAAGAAGCAAGGGGTTACTCTTGAACTGGAAGGGACAAACTCTGAGGGCGATTTGGGTTTTTGTGTAGGTGTTACCTATCAGCATCGCAATCTGGCAAAAGGATCAGAGATGTTAACAGCTAAATTCCGCACTGCCTACGAAAGTCTATCGGGAAATTTTGATGGAATTATAAATGACCGTTACACCGAGTATGCGACTGAAATAGGGGTTACATTGCCTAAGTTTGTGAGTCCATTTCTTTCAAAAGAATTCAAACGACGGATGAAGGCTACTACCGAATTTGCAGTGTCGTTTAATTATCAAGAGCGTCCTGAATATACACGCATCATTGCTGGAGCTGCATGGAAATATAAATGGAATAATAGACAGAACACAGTGCGTCGTACTTTTGATTTGCTTGATATAAATTATGTGTATCTACCAAATAGTACGATTGATTTTATCGATCAGATAGCTCCGTCAAATCCTTTGTTGCGATATAGTTATGAAGACCACTTTATTATGAAGATGGGTTATACTTATTATCGTACAAATAAGCGTATTGCTACAACAACATTGCGCAAATATGTGTTACAACCATCAGTCTATTATCTTCGCGCATCTATTGAAACTGCAGGTAATTTGTTGTATGGCTTGTCTAACGCTTTAGGACAGAAACGAGAGGATGGTGCATATAAATTATTTGATATTCAGTATTCTCAATATGTGAAAGGAGAAATAGATTATACCTATTTGCGAAATTTTAATACTCGAAATAGTATAGCTTTCCATGCGGGGTTTGGGATAGGAGTGCCATATGCTAATTCTTCAATGTTGCCTTTTGAAAAACGTTTCTATGCCGGTGGCGCTAATGGCGTGAGAGGATGGAGCGTGCGAACGTTAGGCCCTGGTAATTATGACTCTCGCAACTCGGTTACTGACTTTATTAATCAATGTGGCGATATCCGACTTGATATGAGCATTGAGTATCGAGCAAAATTGTTTTGGGTTTTTGAGGGTGCTTTGTTTATTGATGCCGGAAATGTGTGGACTATACACAATTATGAAAATCAACCTGGCGGAAAATTTAAGTTTGATTCATTTTATAAAGAAATAGCAATGGCCTATGGTGCCGGTTTGCGATTGGATTTTACTTATTTCTTACTTCGACTTGATTTAGGAATGAAGGCTTATAATCCGGCTAAGAATGAGGAAAGATGGCCTATAGTGAGCCCAAGATGGAAGCGTGATGCAACGTTCCATTTTGCTGTCGGTTATCCGTTCTAATGAAGTATTGAAAATATGAAGCAGTTAGTGATATTTGACCTTGATGGGACATTGTTAAATACAATTCAAGACCTTGGCGTAGCTGCGAATTATGCTCTTGAATCTTGTGGTTTCCCTGTGCATGATATTTCGGCTTATCCATCTTTTGTAGGGAATGGCGTAACTCGATTGTTGGAGCGTGTATTGCCCGAGAGTGCTCGTAATGAGGAAAATGTAACTCGTTTACGGGAATATTTTATGGATTATTATGATGCTCACAAGGCTGATGATACAACAATTTATGACGGGATTAATGACTTACTTGCTGCATTAACTGAGAGAGGAGTTAAACTCGCTGTCGCTTCTAATAAATATCATAAAGCTGTAGTAGAACTGATAAAAATATATTTCCCAAGTATAGAATGGGTTGCTGTTGAAGGACAAAAACCAGATTTCCCTATAAAACCTGATCCATCTATCGTTTTTGAAATTGTGTCTAAATTTCCTACGTCAAAGGCTCAAGTGTTATATGTAGGGGACTCCGGTGTTGATATGGAAACAGCTCGTCGTGCGTGTATAGAGTCAGTTGGGGTTACATGGGGCTTCCGTCCGGAGAAAGAACTGCGCGATTTTTACGCTAATAATATTGTGAACTCCCCATTAGAAATTTTATCAATTGTAGATAAGGAAATTTAGTAAAATAGCTTTTAATTGGCAAAAAAGCAGTATCTTTGCACCCGCGTTTAGCATAAGGGAGCTAACCATTATTTTTTCAATAAATCAATCTCTTTATCATATGGAATGGCTTAATACACTTCTTGGTCCAGGTAATACCGGTCTTGCAAGTACTATTGTGCTTTACTCTTTTGTAATCGCATTAGGGGTATATCTTGGCAAACTTAAATTTGCGGGGGTTTCGTTAGGGGTGACGTTTGTCCTATTTGTGGGTATTGTAATGGGGCATTTTGGCTACATCGTAGATGGAGAAGTGTTAC
>JAFXGB010000078.1 GCA_017520235.1 Muribaculaceae bacterium
GAACTCGACGAAATCGTATCGGAAACACGTCAAGAAGAAGAGGCTATCCGCGAAAAAGCTAAATCACTTGAGCCTAAAATCGATGCTCGCACATTGACTGCATTTAAACGTATTCGCAAAAATGCCCGCAATGGTCTTGGTGTGGTTTATATCCAACGTAACGCATGTGGCGGTTGCTTCAATCGCATTCCACCTCAAAAACAAATGGAAATTAAATTGCACAAGAAAATTATCGTGTGTGAGTATTGTGGTCGCATTATGATTGACCCTGAGCTCGCAGGTATCAAAGATTAAGTTCTAATTGCTATAATATCCAAGGGGTGCGACATTTATGTGTTGCACCTTTTTGTTTAGAGGATTTGATGAATAAGTAGCCTCGTTTTGATTTTTTTGCACAAATAGGGGTGATAATGTGTAAAATATTAGTCAAAAAAGGCAATTTTCTCGTTAAAAATTGCTACCTTTGTAGCCTGCAAAAATGAGATGTGTATCTTTGGTTTTTGCAGATAGTTTATAACCTCATTTTCATATTATTAATAAACTATGAAGCTATTACAAGCTAAACTCGCAAAGTATACTGCACCACAAGAAGCAAAAGCAGCCGGAGTATATCCATATTTCCGTGCTATTTCAAGCGAACAAGATTGTGAAGTAATCATCAATGGCAAAAAGGTATTGATGTTTGGTTCAAACTGCTATACCGGTCTTGTTAACGACCCGCGTATTAAAAAAGCTGCGATTGAAGCAACTCGTAAATACGGTACAGGTTGTGCAGGCTCTCCATTCCTTAATGGTACACTCGATCTTCACAAAAAACTTGAAGCACGTATTGCTGAGTATATAGGCAAAGAAGATGTAATGATTTATTCAACAGGTTTCGGTGTAAACCTTGGTGTAGTATCGGCTCTTACCGGTCGTGAAGACTATATCCTTTGGGACGAACAAGATCACGCTTCAATCATTGAAGGTCATCGTTTGGCTTTCTCTCAAAAATTGAAATATAAACACAACGATATGGAGTCGCTCGAAAAGCAACTCCAAAAGTGTGCTCCCGATAAAGTGAAACTTATCGTGACCGATGGTGTGTTCTCAATGGAAGGTGATGTCGCTAATCTCCCTGAGATTGTAAGACTCGCAAAACAATATAATGCTACAGTGATGGTCGATGAAGCACACAGTATTGGTGTGTTTGGTAAAGGAGGCCGTGGTACTTGTGACCACTTCGGAGTGACTAAAGATGTAGACCTCATCATGGGTACATTTAGTAAGTCATTCGCATCGCTTGGTGGATTTATCGCAACCGATAAAGAGATTACCAACTTCCTCCGTCACCATTCTCGTTCATATATCTTCACTGCAAGAATCACTCCTGCATCAACAGCAGCAGCTCTTGCGGCTATCGATATCATGGAGAAAGAACCCGAATTGCAAGAACACCTTTGGGATATCACTAATTATGCTCTTGAAGGATTCCGCAACATGGGTTGTGAGATAGGTCACACTTCTACTCCTATCATTCCATTGTATATCCGCGATAATATGAAAACATTTGCAATCACTCGTGATCTTCTCAACGAAGGCATCTTCGTGAACCCTGTTGTTTCACCTGCGGGTGCTCCACAAGTCACTTTGATTCGTTTCAGCATGATGGCTACACACACTTAAGAACAAGTAACCTATGCGCTCGAAAAAATACAAAAAGTGTTCCGTGCTTATGGCTTGATACCATAATAAAACAATTTAATTATATACTCCAAGAGGTTGCATCACACTACGCGATGCAACCTCTTTTTGCTTGATAGGGTGGGGCGAAGCCGGGAGGTGGTGAAAAAAACTGCATTTTAAAATCTAATTCATTCAGTTCATAGTGCGAACCTTACCCCTCCGTCTATACGTGACACCTGCTTTTTCCTAAAGGAAGGGCAGGTGTTAGTTAACGCATAGGCGGTTGCAAGAGGATAGGAAAACTCTCCTCCTGAACCTTGTTTAGGAGGAGTACGGCAAGGCCGGGAGGTGGTGAAAAATTCCAACTACATTAATTCAATGATTGAGGTTACTTTATATTGTTGTTCATGTTTTTTTATGAAACATATGTGTTAAAGGAGAAGTTACACTATAAAAGTGTTGGTGATTTTCAACTGAATATATAGTATGTGTCACAAAGCATCATTATGCATGGTTGTTGATGAGATATTTATCTAAATTTGTGTTTATATAATC
>JAFXGB010000079.1 GCA_017520235.1 Muribaculaceae bacterium
AAGGTATCAGTATTCAGTATGTCGAGAGCTACACTTTCTAAATGTGACATGTCAAAACTCACCGATGCAATCAACGTGAGTGTTTCAAATGCCGGTCTTAGCGAAATTACCTTACCTCAATCGACTAATTTCAAAGAAACAACTCTTGATGGCAATAATTTATCGTCTTTTGATGCATCAAAATATCCTAATTTGACAACATTAAGTCTCAATGACAATGTATTGACAACTCTTGATGTTACTAACAACCCTGAGTTACAAGTATTGTCAGTTGCTAACAATCAATTAAGCGAAATCAAGCTCAAAAACAACAATATTTGGGCATTGTATCTCGACCATAATAATTTCACTGAAATTAATCTTGATGGTGTGCCTAATGTGAGTCAATTCACTATCACCAACAACCAATTAACTTCAATCAACGTCGATAATCTTTCTCAATTATTAATGCTTGGCCTCACAGGCAACAACTTAACATTCAAAACATTGCCTAAAGTAAATCCAAGATACATATCATACTCCTATAGCAATCAAGCTCCAATCGACGTAGCTCCATCGGCCGAAGGCGTTATTGACCTTGCCGATCAAGCTGTTGTTGATGCAACTCAAACAGTGTATCGTTGGTTCCTCGGTGCTCCAATCATCAACGATTATGGCGAACTCGAAGGAGAAGAACTTATCCTTGGCACCGAATACACCCTTGAAAATGGTGTAACCACATTCCTTAAAGATTTTGAAGGTGTAATGTGTGTGATGACAAATGCCAAATTCCCCGATTTATTCCTTTACACATCTTTGATGGACGTTGCTTCCGGAGTAGAATGTGTGATTAGCGACAATGCATCATCTATGATTTCTGTTGATGGCAATAATATTACAATAAAATCAGCCAACTCCAATGATGAAATTGTAAATCTTATTTCTGTAAATGGTTCTATTATAGAATCAACAACAATCTCCGATGAAACTGCTACCTTTAATAATGTAGCTAAAGGAATATATATTATTACAATCGGTTCTGAGTCACACAAAGTGATGGTGAAATAAGAGATAAATAGAAACTACTCAAATAACGGTTATCGAGTCAAATACTCGGTAGCCGTTATTTTTTATTGTAATTTTTCACTAATAAATATTCAATAATGCATAATTCCTCAAAAAATATTTGGAAAAGTCATTTTTATTATTTTACTTTGTGATGTTAAAGGCAAAGAGTAATAATATGAAAAGACTAAAAAACATATCAATCGCTCTAATTATAGGCTTGATGGGCTTAGGTTCATCTGTAGCTTATGCCTTTCCTGCACATAACGACATAAGTGTCAATGTGGCTCAACCATCGGTAAAAGCTTCAACAGGAGCGATTACATTGACTGTTTCGAGTGATAATGCTGTTCAATTTCAAATATATTCTATTACAGGACAAGCTATCAAATCAATAACCGTTGGACAAGGATCTACTACAATTGAGTTGCCACGTGGATATTATATCGTAAAGTGTAGCTATTGGTCAAAGACCGTGGTTGTAAAATAGTATTTAGAGAAAACTTAAATCATACTTAAATAATCAATAATGAACATTAACCTCATTAAAATCTGTTCCGGGACAATGCTTTCGGCAGCATTGCTATGTGGAA
>JAFXGB010000080.1 GCA_017520235.1 Muribaculaceae bacterium
CCGCTAAGCGTAAGAGTATAATCACCTCTGATACATTTAAGCGTTTTATTTACATCCATAAAAAGATTTGTATTACCCGTTAGAACGAGTTCTGCATTATCCTCCAAAGTACTTGCATCAATTATTCCAGACACATTCACAGCTTTAGACGCAACACTTTTCGTGTTTTTCTTTTGGATTTGGGGCATCTCATAAGAGGTCAATGATTTTTTTGTTATTAATTTTTCATTGCTAACAATAGAAATACCTTTACAATCTGTTGATAAAGAGACTTTAGAATTACTAATAGGCACATTAGCAATACCATTAACATTTTCATTTGCAGAATGAATAGTCATAGCTTTTATACCTTTAGTTGCGTTCACTACCAGTCCAAAACCTTTTGATGATTTCAATTCTTGAGCATTTCCTTCATTGTGTATAAGACACAACACTAATAAGAAACTCATGATACTTATCGGTCTGTATGATAAGTCCTTAAATTTCAGCTTTTTCATAAATTTTGAATATTAAAGGGTTTATATATATGCAAAAAAGGTATTTATACAAAAAAGCGCACATCGCTATTGCGATGCACGCTTGAGTTTATAACAAATAGGTCAAATTTTCTTATCTCTGAGTTAATACCATTGTGCAATGGTATGTATATATGTATGTATGGCATAAAAATAAATTTAATGTATTGGAACAAAATTAATTAAAATTATCATATAATCAATACGATATTACATATATTCTTTAATGTATTATAATTTACTTATAAATTTGTAGGAATTCTTCGGTCGAATATTTAGTGCCTAAAGGACCATAGTCTCCCAATGCCTTATGGGCCATTTGCTTGTCAGGATTGGTTATACTGTTGTAAGGATCGCCGTATGGTGTTGGTGTCATGGTACTCATAGAGTATTCAAATATAACGAAAAACCTGCCTAACAAAAACTTGTTAGGCAGGCTCTTAATATTTGAGTGAGATTTAGTTTTTTTCGTAGGCGTAAACATCAACAAGTTTAACATTGAACACAAGTGCAGAGTAAGGCTTAATCACGCCATTGTCAGCAGCTCCATAAGCCGACTGATAAGGGATAATTATTTCAACGCTATCACCAACGTGCATTTTCTCTAACGCAATTTGCCATCCGGGTATGACATTTAGACATTTAGTGCGATATATGCTGTCTCCCCATTTTGTGAGAGTATAAGATGAGTCAAATACTTCATCGTTATATAGCCTACCGATGTATTTTACGTCAACGGTACTTGTCAATAGTGGAGTCAAATTATTAGCTGTCAGACTGCGGTCATTGAAATAATGAATGAGAATAGATTTGGCAGGGTCCCATGATGGAGATACTTTATTATAATAAGGAGTCCCATCGGGATTTGTGCGAGCTGTTTGCTCAAGGATCCACGCTTCGTTGATTTCGCGCCACTCCTTGTATTCTTTCCACACATTTTTATTCTCATTGTCACATGCTATAGTGCCAATTAATAATATTGCCGATATTAATAAGAGAGGTAATTTTTTCATTGTATAGCAGCATTAAAATTGAACAACAGGGGCTTTTTCGGCACCGGCTTCGGCTTTGAATTGAGGTTTAGCATCAAAACCAAATATTGCCGCAAAGATGTTGCCGGGGAATTTTTTGATTTTGGTATTGTATTCTTTAACCGCCTCGGTATAGCGTTGACGCTCTGTTGAGATGCGATTTTCAGTCCCTTCAAGTTGTGTTTGAAGGTCTTGGAAATTGCTATTGGCCTTTAAGTCGGGATAAGCCTCGCGCACAGCATTTACATAGATATCAAGAGCACCTTTAAGGTTGCTTTGTGCTTGTTGGAATTTTTCAAGCCCTTCTTGAGAAGATTGAGCTTCAGCACCTGTTACGGCATTGGCATCGTTATAGGCTTGAGATAATCCTGCACGAGCATCAGTAACTGATTGAAGTGTAGTGCTTTCGTGTTCGGCATATCCCTTTACAGTATTTACAAGGTTGGGGATAAGATCGGCACGACGTTGATATTGGTTTTCAACTTGAGCCCATGTTTGTTCAACAACTTGCTCTTTTTCAACCATACCATTGTAGTTGCTACAAGCTCCACCGCAAAGGAGAAGAACAACGACACCAACGATTATTAATGTGATATATTTTTTCATTGTTAAAAGGATTTTGTAAGATGATTATCCTAATTTGCGAAGCAATGCGTTAAGGCTCACATTATCGTGGATGAGTTTGTGAAGGTCGGCAATTGCTACGCGACTTTGTTGCATTGAATCACGTTCACGAAGAGTAACGGTGTTATCTTCAAGTGTTTGGTGGTCAACTGTGATACAGTAAGGAGTGCCAATTGCATCTTGACGGCGATAACGTTTACCGATAGAGTCTTTTTCTTCGTAGTGAGTAGTGAAGTCAAACTTGAGTTCGTTAACGATTTCACGAGCTTTTTCGGGAAGACCATCTTTACGAACAAGTGGCATAACAGCACATTTCACCGGAGCAAGAGCAGCAGGCAAATGAAGCACTACGCGAGTGTCACCACCTTCAAGTTTTTGTTCTTCATAAGAAGAGCAAAGAACTGAAAGGAACATACGGTCAACGCCGATTGATGTTTCGATGACGTAAGGAACGTAAGATTCGTTCAATTCAGGATCGAAATATTTGATGTTTTTGCCTGAATACTTTTCGTGTTGTGAAAGGTCAAAGTTAGTGCGAGAGTGGATACCTTCAACTTCTTTGAATCCAAATGGCATTTCAAACTCGATGTCAGTAGCTGCGTTGGCATAGTGAGCGAGTTTGTCGTGGTCGTGGTAACGATATTTGTGATCGCCAAGACCAAGGGCTTTGTGCCATTTCAAGCGTGTTTCTTTCCATTTTGCAAACCAATTGAGTTCTTCGCCCGGACGTACAAAGAATTGCATTTCCATTTGTTCAAATTCGCGCATACGGAAGATGAATTGGCGAGCAACGATTTCGTTGCGGAATGCTTTACCTATTTGAGCGATACCGAAAGGAAGACGCATGCGACCTGTCTTTTGTACGTTCAAGTAGTTAACGAAGATACCTTGAGCTGTTTCAGGACGAAGATATACATTCATTGCGCCTTCAGCAGTACTACCCATTTCAGTTTTGAACATTAGGTTGAATTGGCGCACCTCTGTCCAGTTTTTAGTTCCTGAGATAGGACACACGATTTCTTGGTCAATGATGATTTGACGCAATTCTTCAAGGTTGTTATCGTTAAGAGCATTTGCAAAACGTTCATGTAGAGCATCGCGCTTAGTAGCGATTTCTTGTACGCGAGGGTTGGTTTGGCGGAAAAGAGCATCGTCAAATGATTCTCCGAAACGTTTAGCTGCTTTAGCTACTTCTTTTTCGATTTTGTCATCCATCTTAGCGAGTTCTTCTTCGATAAGAACGTCGGCACGATAGCGTTTTTTAGAATCTTTATTGTCGATCAATGGATCGTTGAAAGCGTCAACGTGTCCTGATGCTTTCCAAATTGTGGGGTGCATGAAGATTGCAGAGTCAATACCCACAATGTTTTCGTTAAGGAGGGTCATTGCGTCCCACCAGTAACGTTTGATATTGTTTTTGAGTTCTACGCCGTTTTGTCCATAGTCATAAACAGCGCCTAATCCATCATAAATTTCACTTGATTGAAAAACAAAACCGTATTCCTTGGCGTGTGAAACGATTTTCTTAAATACTTCTTCTTGTTGAGCCATAATTTGGTTAAATTGATAATTATTGATTGTCAACGGGTTGCATCACCGGATGTGATGTGCCGTTTAAACTGCAAATTTACGCAATTTTCTTGATATATCAGCAAAAATAAAGAAATGAAACATATTGATTGAAATTACATTATTAAAATATTCCATACCCATAATATCATTGATGACATTGAGATAAATGCTCCTAAGAAACTTATATATTCATTATCCTTATTTAATAATCCTTCAGAACTTAAATATATTATTAATAATGCAATGCTATCAGCAAACAGAAATTTGCAATTGTAAAAATTAAATATATTATTCGTTTCATAACTATTTTAAAAATTTATTGTTATTGAAAAATCAGCACCAAAAACCCAAAAGAAGAACTCCAAGCATATTGCCGATATCAATAGAAACTTCTCCTGTCTCTATATTTATATTAATTGGATTAATTCCAATTGATAAATTATCTTCTGTTTTAGACTCTTTATCTTTTGAATTATATTCTCCTTCTGCAGTATTTGCGCCAATAATATCTTCTTTTTATTTGAACTATAAAAACTCAAAATGGAAATTCTACTTTAACAAAATTTTTATCCAAAAATTCTACAGAATGTTCTAATCCGACAATAATTGAGTTATCTCTCTCGGAATCATAACTCCCATAAATTGATTTAATCTAATTACTCCTCCAAATGGAGCATAAAGCCCTTCGATTCGAGGTCTTATTCGTTCACCAATTATCCCATAATCCATGCTTATATGTGCTTATACCCCATATCTTCCATTTCGCATTGTATTAAACAATGGAGATTCTTCATTTATAATTTCTGCTCGAAAGATTGTCCATTTCTGTTTTGATTCATCGTAAATCGCAACGACTCTTAAAATGTCTTCTTTTACGAATTCTAGAATAAAGATATTTTTACAATATTCTGTCCAATCACGCAATTCTACATCACATCCCGATTGATTATCAACAAACTCATAGTTTAAAGAGTTTTTGTACATATTATAATCATATCTACCGATTTTGAGTTTAACAGTATCAGTAACAGAGGTATATTCCCTAAAAATTTCGGTATTAATTAGTTCATCTATGATGTTTTCTATATCTCTTTCTAATAAGTTTTCTATATCTCTTGATGAGCCAATTAATGATGTTAATGATATTATTAGTATTATAAAAATTCGTTTCATAATATTATATTTCGTATTTTCTGTATCCTAAAATGCGTAATGAATCGTTTGTGTTTTCGAGGATGTATCTTAAGTGGGCGTTTTCATAAGGTATTTCAAATTCAACTAAATACACATTAGATACAAACTCAATAATAGACAGGTTCAAATATAGA
>JAFXGB010000081.1 GCA_017520235.1 Muribaculaceae bacterium
CATCAAAAGCAAGATCCATATGATTTGGTATTTATTATTAAGATTAATTATTACTGTGTTTTATGTGGTAAAATCGCAGTTGAGTAATTATATAAATGCAAATATAAAACATATTTATGGAATAAATGACAATATTTTTTCAAAAAAGTGCCAAAATAAGTAATCTGTTAATGTCGAAAATTTTTTTTGAAAATAGAGAGGGGTAAAATTTGATTTGTTGTGATAAGTTGATTAATTTTGCAAAGATGATTTCGATAAACGAACATATAGAGTATCTGATAACTCGACATGACTGCGTAGTTGTGCCGGGTTGGGGTGCATTAATAGCTCAATATCAATCGGCGCAAATTGACGAAACGCGTGGAGTTATGTTGCCACCGATGCGTATTATTGGATTTAATCGTGATATTAATCATAATGATGGTCTTATTGCAACATCGGTAATGCGTCGCGAGAAGATTTCTTACGAAGTAGCTACAAAAATAGTCAATGATGAGGTTGATGTTATAAATCATCAAATAGAACTTGAAGGCGAGGTGTCAATAGGAAAAGTAGGCGTTTTTCGTAAATCAGAAAATGGAACTGTCGTTTTTGAACCTTTTTCTCCGAAATTAGAATATGCCGGTTTGCCAATGCTAAATATTGAGGCGAGACGAGTAGAGGAAGAAGTGGAACACAAGAGCGATGTGGTGTATATTCCAGTTAGTCGTAATTTCTTCAAACTTGCAGCGTCAATAATTTTATTGATAGGACTTGGATTGACTTTATCAACACCATTAATTGTGGATGAAACCCAAGCGAACTATGCTTCAATGTCAACCCCTAAGGTTATTGTTCCGGAGAAGGTAAATCCTCAAATAGAAGAACCTGCAATAGACTCGGAGTTATTTATAGCAATGCCTGATGTAAATGAGGCAACTGCAGTAGTTGATACAACGATGACAATGATGCCTATAGGTGATGCTATAATGACAATGAGATGCAGTGATACCGATGCTTATTGCCTTATTGTCGCATCTCTTGCTACACGAGAACTTGCTGAAGAGTATATTGCGGAAAGAGGAGATGTGTCGATGCACATTTTGGAATGTGATGGCAAATATCGCATATATGTAGCAACAGGAGCGACAGCATCTCAAGCATTAAAACCCATGCAATCATTAGCATTTGCCGAAAAATATCCTGCGGCATGGGTGTGTCGTAGATAATCTAATATCCACTTTAAATAAAATCATTATGGGAAATTTTCATGAATTGCTGGTCAACCGACGCAGCATACGTCGTTATACATCAGAAGAAGTTAGTGCCGAAAATGTTAAGTTGATTCTTGAGGCAGCATTGATGGCTCCAACATCAAAGAGTACACGAGCTTGGCAATTTATAGTTGTAGAAGATAAAGATATGCTTGAGCGATTGAGCCATTGTAAACCAGCAGGAGCAGGTCCTATTGCAAAGGCTGCGTTTGCTGTCGTGGTTGCTGCTGATCCAACGTTGACAGATCCATGGGTTGAAGATGCTTCAATTGCGGCAGCATATATGCAGTTACAAGCAGAAGATTTGGGGTTGGGCTCATGTTGGATTCAAGTGCGAGGTCGATTTGCCGGAGATAATACGCCTTCGGAAGAGTATGTTCAAGAACTATTGGGGATGCCCGATACTTTGCCTGTGTTGTGTGTGATGACATTTGGGCATAAGGATGAAGAGCGTCGCCCTTGTGATACATCAAAGCTGTTGTGGGAGAAAGTCCACATTGGCACATGGAAAGAGGTGTAAGGCATAAGGTATCTATTATCGGTGCCGGAAATGTGGCAACGCATTTAGCTCAGGCATTAGCTTGTGCAAATGATGTTGTTCAGATTTATAGTCGCAATCTAGATAATGCCGCTCGCTTGGCTTCTAAAATCCAAGGATGTGAAGCTATTGATGATATCTCTAAATTAAGTAGCAATATTGATATA
>JAFXGB010000082.1 GCA_017520235.1 Muribaculaceae bacterium
GATGTGTTTCTTTGTCTTTGGCGATGACGAGGATGCCCGAGGTCGATTGGTCAAGGCGATGTACTATCATGGGACCTGTGGCATGAGGGTATCGGTCCTTGGCCCATTGCTCAACGGAGTAGGCTTCAATTTTCCCATCGACCGACAACATTCCGCCGGGCTTGTTGATGATGACGATAGTGTCGTCTTCCCACAGCAAAGTGGGGGAGAAAGCGGTGTTGTTGTTGAGAGGGTTAGGCTCGACATCAAGTCCTTGCATCATGTAGAGCAGAATGGGTTTGCATTTGCTGATACATGAGGGGTAGAAATGACCATGACGGCGTATTTCCCCTTTTGGGGAGTTGCCCCACCAGAACTCTGCCATCGTAATGGGGCGGAGGTTGTTTTGGTAGGCATATTGTAGCATCTTGGGAGCAGCACATTCGCCTGTGCCAGCAGGTGGCAGTTGGTTGACTGTCTCGGCAAAGATGTCGCATATATCTTTTATCTCTCCGCAGGCGTTGAGCAAGCGATATTGGCAGAATAGCTCCATTTGGAGTTTTGCAGAGCGTGTTTTGCGTTCCTCTTTAAGGGTATCAATCTCTGCTGTTATCAAGTCAACTTTGGCTTGCGCTTGCGATATTAAAAGGTTGAAATGTTTTTTGCGCCGTTGAAATTCGGCATTGTCGTATTGGCTTTCAGCAATGAGAGAGGCTTTTTCTTCGCCATTTTCGCGACGTTGTTGTCGCAAGGCCTTGCGCTGTGCAATCTCTTTTTTGAAAATATCTAATGAACGTGATGCTTCTTGAACAATCGTGTTTAATGAATTTTGTGCTTGTCGAAATTCATCGCTTTCTGACAGATGCGTGATGCGGTGATTTATCTGAGAGATATAGGCTTCCCCTTTTTTGAAGAAATCATCGGGTTGCAGTGCATCATATATGGGCGGAACAAAGTAGTCGTGATTGTTACTCTCTGCCAAATTCCCGGAGAATGCTGAAACAAAGCCTAATGTTCCATCAATATCAGCAACGACAAGCACTCCAAACATTTTCCCGGATTTCAATTCATCATGCCATTCATTGCGTGTTGCAATATATTCTTTAACCTCTTCGGTTGCCATGATACATAGTTGATGAGGCGTGTAATGAAAAGGCCAAGTGAATTGCTTGGGGAGTTCAATTCCGGCAATAGATTGTTTGAATCGATGGAGCATCTCCGCTACTTAAACTTTGTTTTTGGGGGTAGTGGCTTGGAAGTCTTTGAGGTAGGCAGGGACAGAGTAGGCGAGGTCGAGGAATTCGCCACGACGGAATGCCATTTCAGAAAGTGCAAGCATATCGGTTGCCAGAGGGTCAATGTTGGCGATGAAACGTGCATTGGGGTGAGTAATCATCTCCTTGGCTTTGTTGCTACCATTTCCAAAGAATAGCACTTGATTGCTATTGAGCCATTCGGCATAAGAAGTCTCATCTAAAATTAGTGGCGATGGCTTCATCTGTTCATTGAGAGCCATGTCGAGTACTGAGGTGTATACCTCCATGCGACGAGCGTCAATCATGGGGGCGAACAATGCGTCGGGGTCAACATCATGGTGGAACATCACCGATACAGCCATAATCTTGAGGGTGTCAATCCCTATCAATGGTATGTCAAGTGCATAGGCAAGCCCTTTTGCTTCGGAGAGACCGATGCGAAGACCTGTGTAGCTACCTGGACCAATGCTCACTGCAACGGCTTCAAGTTTCATATCTTTCTCTTTGAGGTAGTCAAGACATTTTTTGATGTAGCCGCTCAGTAGTGCTGCATGGTTTTGTCCTTTGTAATCCTCGAAATGTTCTAAAACGAGTCCGTTGTCGGTGAGTGCAACAGAGCAAACATTGGTTGATGTCTCAATATTTAGTATTACTGCCATAAATTTGCTTATATTTTTGTGCAAATTTAGTGCTTTTTCGCGCTTAAAGCGTAAATTTGCATAAAATAAACTTACAACTATGATTTTATCAATGACAGGATTTGGCAAATCGGTTGTCGAAGTCCTCAATAAAAAGATTACTGTAGAAATAAAATCTCTCAATAGTAAACAACTTGATTTGTCAACTCGCATCCCGGCGGCATATCGTGAAAAGGAACTAGAGTTGCGTAATGTTGTGGCTCATCGTCTTGAACGCGGCAAGGCCGATTTGCTGATTTATGTGGAAACAATACATGACGAGGCAACAGTTTCGCTAAATTTGCCATTATTGTCTTCTTATAAAACGCAAATCGAGGCAATGTCGCAGACTCTGTCAATCCCAATGCCAGAGGATTGGTATAGCGTGTTGCTCCGTTTTCCAGAAACGATGAAATCAGAAGCTCCTGGCTCAATAGCTGATGAGGAGTGTGAAGCATTATTTCAGGCCGTAAATGAGGCTGTTGACGGATTGATGCAATTCCGCAGAGAAGAGGGGATGAAATTAGAAGAGTTTTTTGCAAAACGCATCGAGAATATACGCAATCTTCTTGCCGAGGTTCCTCAGTATGAGGCTGAACGCATTGCAAAAATACGCGGTCGCATAGAAGAAGGGTTGGCTAAGATAGCTCCTGTCGATTATGACAAATCACGACTCGAACAAGAGATGATTTATTATATTGAAAAACTCGATATTAATGAAGAGAAACAACGATTGTCTCAACATTTGAACTATTTCATGGAAACAATGGCAGGACCTCAAGGTCAAGGGAAAAAACTTGGGTTCATCAGTCAGGAAATGGGACGTGAGATAAATACTCTTGGCTCAAAAAGTAATCATGCCGAAATGCAAAAACTCGTTGTGCGCATGAAAGATGAGTTGGAGCAGATAAAAGAACAAGTCTTAAATGCAATGTAATGTCATGGAAGGGAAAATTATCATTATATCGGCACCTTCGGGTTGCGGAAAATCAACAATCATAAATGCGATATTGGCGCAAGGTGATATTGATATGCAATTTTCAGTCTCGGCAACAAACAGATTGCCTCGTGAAGGAGAAAAGCATGGTGTAAATTATTTCTTTTTGACTGATGAGGAGTTTAAAACTGCTATCAAGCAAGATGCATTTGTGGAGCATGAAGAGGTGTATCCCGGTCGTTTTTATGGTACGTTAAAGAGCGAGGTTGAGCGCATTTGCAGTGCCGGACACAATGTAGTGCTTGATATAGATGTTAAAGGTGGAGTGAATGTAAAGCGCATGTATGGCAATCGCGCAATAAGTATTTTTATAATGCCTCCGTCGGTAGAGGAGTTGCGCCGTCGTCTTGTGTCTCGTGCAACAGATGCTCCTGAAGTAATAGAGGAACGTGTGGGTAAGGCTGAATATGAGATAGGGTTTGCCCCACAATATGATTGTCGCATTGTAAATGATGACTTGGCTATAGCTATTGCTGACACTCGCAAGGCAATCCTTGATTTTATAAACGCTTAATTGTCATAATGCAAACGATAGGGATACTTGGAGGCTCATTCAACCCTGTGCATGTGGGGCATGTGATGTTGGCAAGCTATTTAAGTCAATACACATCTCTTGATGCTGTGTGGTTGACATTGTCGCCATGTAATCCGCTAAAAAATACTGATGCATTTGTCGCTGATGAGCATCGATTGGCTATGTTGCAATTAGCTGTGGAGTCAGTCCCTAATGCCGATGTGTGTGATATTGAACTGTCGTTGCCCCGTCCGTCTTATACGATAAAAACATTAGACACTCTGAAAGAACAATATCCCGAAAAACAATTTCGCCTGGTAATAGGTAGTGATAATTGGTTGATATTTGATAAATGGAAAGACTATCAACGCATTATCGCTGACTATGGAGTGGTTGTTTATCCTCGTCCAGGATATGAGATAGAGGAGATTAACACTCCGGGAGTTGAATTTGTCAATGCTCCAGTGATAAATTTGTCAAGTACATTTATTCGTGAGGGCTACATTGCCGGAAAGAAAATGTCGGCATTTTTGCCTCATGGAGTAGATGAATATATAAAAATAAATAATCTTTTTCAAAATAAATAGAACGACTATGGAGTCAGCAATTTTAAATACCAACTCATTGGCGTTTATTGCATTGTGTAATGAATATTGTGCTGCAATCGAAGATGCGCGTGAAAGCGAAAAGGATGAGTTTGTGCAATCGATGTTGAGATTGTTGCCACGCTTGTATATTTCGGCTACAGATTTGAAAATCGATCTGTTAGACGAAGAAGATGCTTATCTTGAGCCTATATTAGATGAAGATTATTACGAGTCGGTGAGATGTGGTATTGAAAACCTCATGGGACCGGAAGATATTTTCCTTGAAGTATTTGAGGAGGATATGAAATATTCCGATACACCTATTGCTGCAAGCATTTCAGAAAGCCTTGCCGATATCTTCCAAGTGCTTTATAATTTTGTGGGCATGGTGAAAGAGGCTCCAGAACAACTCATCCCATTAGCGTTAGTTGCCGTAAGAGACGAGTTCCAAGGGTATTGGAGTCGCATCCTTTGCAATGTGTTGCGTGCATTAAATCAATTGAGATATAATTCTGCTGAGTAAATTGTTATAATATTATACGTTAAACTCTAATGATTGAAAAACTATGAATGGAAATAAATATGTAAAATCTCTTATCGAATTTATGGATAAGAGTGTGTGTAACTTTTGGGCTGTACAGACAATTCGCGAAATGCTTGAACATAATGGCTTTTGCGAATTAAATGCATGCGATGCGTGGTCGGTAACTCCCGGCGGTAAATATTATGTGGTGAAAAACCATTCAGCTATTTTTGCTTTTGTTGTAGGGGATGGCGATGCTGCATCGGGTTTTAAAATTATATCAGCTCATAGCGATTCGCCATGTTTCAGAATTAAGCCTAATCCGGAAATGTTGACCGATGGTGGAATCCTGAAATTGAATACGGAGGTTTATGGTGGTCCTATACTTTATACATGGTTTGACCGACCATTATCAATAGCGGGACGTGTTATGCTTAAGGGTAAAGATGCATTGCACCCAGAAACACGTTTGGTGCGTTTCACACGTCCTTTGTTGACTATCCCTCATCTAGCAATACATTTTAATCGTGCCGTAAACGAGGGCAATCCGTTGTCAAAACAGAAAGATATGCTTCCTATGCTTGGCAAAATCAATGATGTTGCTGAGAAAAACGGATATGTATTGCGCATGGTGGCTAACGAATTAGGAGTTAAGGCAGAAGATATAATCGACTTTGATTTGTCTCTATATGATACAACTCCAGCATGTCTTGTGGGTGAACATGAAGAATTTATAACTTCAGGACGTCTTGACGACCTTAGCATGGCTCATGCAGCAATGATAGCATTACTTGAGTCAAACGAAGGTAACATGACTCGCGTAATGGCAATATTTGACAATGAAGAAACAGGTAGCGGAACAAAACAAGGAGCAGCTTCACCTGTGTTGGCTCAAATCCTGCGTCGCATTGTCGGTTGTCTTGGTGGAGGAGAAGAGGAATACTTGAGAGCAGTGGCATCATCATTCATGGTTAGTGCCGATAATGCTCATGCTGTTCATCCTAACTACCCCGAAAAGCATGACCCAACAAATCATCCTGTAATGGGAGGTGGTCCTGTGATCAAGATAAATGCTAATTGTAAATATATGACTGATGCTGATTCGGCAGCGGTGTTTAAGACATTGTGTGATGAAGCAGAGGTGCCATGCCAATATTTTGTGAATCATAGTGATGTTGCTGGTGGCTCAACGCTTGGAAATATCTTGACATCGCAAATTGATCTTCGTGGTGTTGACATGGGTAACGCATTGTGGGGCATGCACTCAGTGAGAGAAACAGCCTCAACTGATGACCATGTCTATGCAATCAAAGCTTTCACACGCTTTTATAACTGCTAATAAACCTAATCAATATAAAAAAAGGTCGAGTTTATGCTCGACCTTTTCTTGTATAAATCAATATTTATTATTTGTTTACTTGGAAGCGGTTGATGCCGTCGCGAAGGAATGCAACAACTTGGTGAGCGGCTGCGATACCTGCGTTGATGTTAGCTTCAGCTGTTTGTGCGCCCATTTTCTTTGGAGTAAAGAATACGCGGTCGCCAAATTTAGCTTTCAATTCTTCAGCCGAATCGGGCTTGATGTCAGCAACATATTTAATGTCGGGACGTTCTTCCATTGCTTTAGCAAGACCTTCTTCATCAATAACCTCTTTGCGTGCAGTGTTGATGAGTACGCCGTTCTTAGGCATTAATTTAACAAGGTCATATCCCACTGATTTTTTAGTTTCAGCTGTAGCAGGGATGTGAAGAGATACAAATTGGTTTTTGCTGTAAAGTTCTTCAACAGAGTGAACCGGTGTTACGCCTGCTGCTGATATAACATCATCGGGGCAATATGGATCAAGTGCAGAAACTCCCATCTCAAATCCTTTGGCGATGCGAGCTACATTGCGACCAACTTGACCGAATGCGTGAATACCGATTGTCTTGCCTTTAAGTTCTGTTCCTGAAGTACCATTGTACATGTTACGAACAGCCATTACAGTCATGCCGAATACCAATTCGGCAACTGCATTAGAGTTTTGACCCGGAGTGTTTTGTGCAACAACTCCTTTAGCTTTTGATGCAGCAAGGTCGATATTATCATATCCGGCTCCTGCGCGAACGACAATTTTTAGATTGTTCGCTGCGTCAAGTACTTCTTGGTCAACAATGTCGCTACGAATGATGATTGCATCAACATCAGCAACGACGTTAAGCAATTCTTGTTTATCGGCATATTTTTCAAGAAGCACGAGTTCATAGCCTGCTTCATTGATTACTTGGCGAATACCATCAACAGCAACTGCAGCAAATGGTTTTTCGGTAGCTACTAATACTTTCATGATTTATATTATATATTAGTGGTTAGCTTCAAATTCTTTCATTGTAGCGATGAGTGCGTCAACGCTTTCCATAGGAAGTGCATTGTATAATGACGCACGGAATCCTCCAACTGAACGGTGTCCTTTGATACCCACCATGCCTTTAGATGTTGCAAATTCCACGAATTCTTTTTCAAGTTCGGCATATTCTGGTTTCATTACGAAACAAACATTCATGATTGAGCGGTCTTCAGTAGCAGCTGTACCTACGAACAATTTGCTTGAATCAATAGCATCATAAAGTTTTGCTGCTTTTTCAATGTCAATTTTTTCAATAGCTGCGACACCACCTAAACTCTTGTAGTATTTGAGCGTTTGAAGAGCAGAGAAGATAGGAAGAACAGGAGGAGTGTTAAACATTGAACCTTTTTTGATGTGAGTGCGATAGTCAAGCATTGTTGGGATTGCACGTTCAACTTGGCCAAGAGCCGATTCTTTTACGATAGCGATTGTAACACCGGCAGGAGCAAGGTTCTTTTGTGCTCCGGCATAGATTACATCATATTTAGAAACATCTATAGGACGAGAGAAGATGTCGCTTGACATATCAGCTACCAATGGCACTGGTGAGTCGATATCTTTGCGCACCTCAGTACCAAAAATCGTGTTGTTGGTAGTGAAATGGAAATAATCAGCATCTGTTGGGATAACAAAGTCTTTTGGAATAAAAGAGAAATTGGCATCTTTAGATGATGCAACAACATCAACTTCGCCAAATAGTTTAGCTTCTTTAATAGCATTTACAGCCCATGTTCCAGTTTCAAGATAAGCTGCTTTTTTCTTCAATAGGTTGAATGGCACCATGCAGAATTGCATACTAGCACCACCACCAAGGAATAGTACATGATATCCTTCGGGAATATCAAGTAGTTCTTTTACTAATTGAGCTGCTTCTTCGATTACTGCAGAAAATTCTTTGCTACGGTGAGATACTTCAAGAATTGATAGCCCTGTTCCGGCAAAGTTTAATACAGCCTCAGCAGTATTCTTAATGGTATATTCGCTAAGAATAGAGGGACCTGCATAGAAATTGTGCTTCTTCATTATTTATATGGATTATGTTGTTAGTTACTTTGAATTGGCAAATTTAATAATAAATTGTTTGAAACAATGCCATTTTTCAAGAAAAATGCATTCGATTAAAGAAAAATTTATTTAATAGGGTTTCTCGCTTTGTTTTTGTGTTTTGTATTGAGTAAAATAAATAGGGTGAAATCTGTCGATTCCACCCTGACAACATTATATAAAAATATGAATTAGAACGAGTAGCTTACGCCGATAGCAGGGATGAGAGCGTTTAATTTATAGTCGGCAGTTAATGTCTTTTTTATTTCTCCAAAAGGCATTAATTGTGCCAATTGTGGGTTTTGTGCATATTGTTGAGCTGCAACAAGGTCGTCATAGGGGCAGTTTTTGTTGTCAGCTCCTAAGCCTGCAACATAAGTAAATGCGAGGTCAATTGAAACTCTTTCGATAGGACGGAATGAGAAACCGACAGAAGGACATACGCGAGTCATGCCTGGAGTTTCAGGGTTATAGTGATTGTCATCTACAGGAGCAGTGTCGATGTAACATCCTGCGCGCACATCAAAACGATTTGTCAACGCATATTGAGCACCAAGTCGATAAGCCCAAGAGTCGCTATAGTTTTTAGTAATGTTTTGGTTAAAAGCTTCAAGTTTTTTATCTAAGAATTCGATCTTAAGTTTGTTGTATGCGCTCCAGCCTGTCATTTGTGCATCAAAAGCAATGGTCAATTTTTCAATTGGACGATAGCTGATACCGAATGATAGAATCGAAACAGCCGGCATAGATGCTTTGAAGTTTGCGCCATTGAGACCAACAAGAGAACTCAACGCATTTTCTGCAAGAGTATTTGCATATGTCAGTTTAGCATCACCTGATTTAACTTTCATATCCATTTTACTACGATAGCTTGCTCCAACTGTAATTTGGTCAGTGATATCCCACATAATACCAACGTTATAACCCAATACAATTTCTGCATTCCCTTTTAGATTTACTGATGCAGGAGCTGTTTCGCCAAATGCTTCAGGGGCTTGCTGTCCCATTGCTTGTGCTTGTAATGCAAGTGCTTTATCGAGGGTAGCAGGATCAACAAGTCCTTTATTCAAATCAACATTACCCCATGCAATCATCATGCCGGCACCAACAGATAGGTTAGGAAGAATGCGATAAGATACCGTTGGCTGTACGTTGAAAATTGATAGTTTTACCGATTGATTTAACATAGAACCTGCCCAATTGTTCCCCCAATCCATGCCACTCCCATAAGGAGTATTGATTGTGATGCCGGCTTTCAGATTATCGTAGATTGAAAAAGCGGCATTAATAGCAAATGGGGTACTGGGATCATTGCTTGTTTCGTATTCATTGCCATTTACTGTGGCTTTAACATTTGATTTGATGATACTTACTTTAGCAGTCAAGTCAAGAGTCTTGTCCATGAATGCCATTCCGGCAGGGTTGAAGATCATGCTTTCTGCTCCTAATTTTAAACCGGTACCTACGTGTGCCATACCTTCTTGTTTAGCACTAAGAGAGTTTACTTGATAGCCTTCAGCTGCCATAGAAAAAGTAGCTGCAAGAGCTACAAGAGATAAAATAGATTTTTTCATAATTATATTCTAATATTTAAAATCGACTGCAAAGGTACATATTATATTTGTAATTTGTTAGCTTCGTTAACAAACTTTTGGAATTAATTTTAGGTCTATTTGAAAAGTGAATTGGTCAAAAACTCCGAAATTACTCTAATATGTTTAAAGTATATTAATAAAATAATGTTAATCAGGTGGTGTTAATATTGTAGATATATAGAAAAAATGAGGGGTATCACTGATACCCCTCATTATAAATATTACGTTAAAAATTAATTCTATTCAAATATGTGGCGAAGTTTGCTGAAAA
>JAFXGB010000002.1 GCA_017520235.1 Muribaculaceae bacterium
ATAATCACCTTTAATGTCAAAACTTTGGAATGCCCATGTGTTATAACCATTGTCATTAGGGATTGACGAATTGACATAGTCACCAATTGTTAATTCCACTGTTTTTATCAAAGTCTTTTTCCCTTCAAGAGCAGCATCAAGATCATAAATGTGATAAGTGTTCTTGCCTGAGCCTGATGTGCGAATACATAGATATCGAGATGTTTCATCACAAGCCGGATAATCATTTGAGCCTGTAACGTTGAAGTATTGCACACCACTATCAGTGTTTCCCGTTCCGTCAAGATTTATATCAGTACCACTCTTGAATTGCCAACGAGCTGTAGCTCCTGATATATCATCGCCATCACGCAATGAGGCTTTTGCTCCTGACCATAACCATCCTTGCCCACTCTTATCACGAACAAAACACATATTTGTCCCATGTCCGCCATAACCAATTTCCATTGATTGTATTGATGTACTATAGGTGTAAGCATATCCATCAATTTTAGTACATGGCACACGGGTTACTGTAAGACCATCATGAGTTGAGCTAAATCCATAGGCTGAGTTATAGCTTGTGTTGCGAGATGTATTCATTTTTTGAATGAAATACATATCTCCTGTAATAGGGTCGATGTCGAAACTTTGTATAACCGTAGCAGCGCCTAGAGAGACTCCCGTAGCGTGTGTTGCCACATCTGTTCCGGTCAATACGCTAGTGCCAAATGTTGACATTTTGCTACCTAAATCAAAACGCGTGAATTGGTCGGCATATATTTCTCGATAGCCTTGTCCATCATCAAGCGTCACCCATGCAAATCTGTAAAACCGATTATCGTAATGATTGTTTGACAAATTATATTTAATATCTTTACCTGTACTATTGTCGCTATAAAGCAACAGATTCTGACCGGCTTGATTATGTGTAGCTGAGGGTAAAATCGTAGTTTTGTTTTTAAACGTATTCTCATTTACATTGATGCGATACCCCACTGGCTTAACTTCATTTGTTGTTCCAGATTGTCCTTGATATACACGTATCAATGGGAATATTGACTCTTGACCATAACAACCATCGAACTCATTTGCAACAATATTTGCAGTTGTCGTATTAGCATATGCGCTTCGATAAAGAGCGATACAAAAATCCCCTTTATTTCCTCCATCAGGCGCAGTATATGTTGTCTTGCCAACACTTTTGAATACGTTATTTTTAATGTTTAAAACACCTTGTGCATTTGCAAAATAGACACTCGTGCCTCCATCATAGAAATAGTTATCTAATACTGTAGTTGTTCCAAATGCCCCACCAAAACTGATACAATTAGGATAGTGTGTAGCATCACCTTCAAAGTAATTATGCGACGCCTCACAATTTTGATATCGACATTGCGATGAGATTGTATTCACATCGGCATTTGCAATAATATTTCCTATTTCAACGAGAGGAGTTGATGTCGAACGCTTTACAGTTGACTCTATAAAGTAATTATACAATACTTTTATTCCACTTAACGGAGATTCATTTGTTCCGGCTGTAGATTCTATGCGGCCATTTCCCGTAAATTTAAAGCCGTTTATTATAACATTTGAGGATTTCACAAAGATGGTTCCTGTAATCACCGATTCTTCTTTACGTGTTTCTGACCAATCCACAAATGCGTTGTTGCCAATAACGGAAAGTCCATCTGTCGAGATAGTTATATCTTCAGAATATGTTCCACTCGCGACATATACCTTAGAATTAACTTCGACATTAGATGCTAGGAAGGATTTAAAATCGGGAAATGCGTTTATCCCGACAGTGAATATCATCTCTTTATGTGATATCTCTGATCCTTCGAGAATTGCATTTGGGCTAATAAGGTAATTAGATGCAACAGTATTTATGAAACATAATATTCCTAATATTGAAAATAATAGTATTCTTTTCATGTCATAATATATTAGATGGTTAGGATTATACAAATATATACAATTCCTCCTAGAATATCTTATGTTTGCACAAATATTCTATAATTATTCAATAAAACATATAATAAACTATTCATATATGCTGATAGTTATTTTATATAAATTATATTTGCAGAAAATAAAACAGAACTGATTTGGAAATGATACATAAAAGCTTGACGGAGTTGATAGGCAACACTCCCCTACTCGAATTATCTAATATTGAACAATCATTTGGGTTAAAGGCTCGCTTGATAGCTAAAGTCGAATATTTCAATCCCGGAGGTAGTGTTAAAGATCGCGTGGCTCTTGCCATGATTGAAGATGCCGAAAGAAAAGGATTACTCGCTCCCGGGGCAATCATTATTGAGCCGACAAGCGGGAACACCGGAATAGGTCTTGCATGGGTATCTTCGGTTAAAGGATACAAACTCATTCTGACAATGCCTGAAACAATGAGCCAAGAGCGTCAAAAATTACTCAAAGCATTAGGTGCTACGCTCGAACTTACTCCTGGCGCTGAGGGGATGAATGGAGCGATACGCCGTGCCAATGAACTGAAAGAGATGTACCCCGGCTCATTTATTCCTCAACAGTTTGATAATCCCACGAATCCACAAGCTCACATTAGTACTACAGCCGAAGAGATATGGCATGATACAGATGGCGAGATTGATATATTTGTTGCAGGTGTTGGCACCGGTGGCACATTAAGCGGAACAGCCAAAGGGCTAAAAAATCATAATCCTCTAATAAAAGCTATCGCGGTTGAACCTGCTAATTCGGCAGTAATATCAGGAGGAAAAGTCGGAGCCCACAAACTACAAGGGATTGGAGCGGGATTTATCCCCAAAAATTACAATCCTGAAGTTGTTGACCAAGTTTTCCCCGTAAAAGATGATGAAGCAATGAAAGCATCTCGATTGTTGGCACAAAAAGAGGGACTATTGGTGGGGATATCATCGGGTGCGGCATTACACGCAGCTATATCTCTAGCACAAAAGGAGGAAAATGCAGGTAAAACAATAGTTGTTTTGCTTCCCGACACAGGAGAACGCTATCTTTCAACAGAGTTATTTGCCTATGATGATTACCCTCTATAGAAATTACTCATTATAATAGATAGAGTCAAGTTTTTGATTTATCACAGCATCTAAAATGTCATCTTGCGATGGCATTTTTTGCTTTTCAGATGTTTTCTTCGTCGATTGTTTCTTTACATTCTCCTCTTGATTACGAAGCTTTTTATAGACCTTTTCTATACGTCCCGACGAAAGGTAACGCCGCTTATAATAAGCCTCGTTTATTCCTGAAATAATTACCCCTCGACTCGATGACGCATGAATCATTTTTCCATCACCAATGTATATCCCAACATGTGTAACAGATTTCTTCTTTTTACCAGTCGCAAAAAACAGCAAGTCACCTGAATGTAGCTCACTCTTATTTATATTTTTGCAATATTTCTGTTGCTCTGCTGAAGTGCGTGGTAATTTTATACCCATTACCGAACGAAATACCTCAACAACAAGACCTGAACAATCAATCCCATTACGAGTATTACCTCCATATTTATACTTTGTCCCCAACCATGTGCGAGCTTCTTTTTCAATCGCGTTTTTGGAGACATCATCGTATTGACCTTTCGTCGCTTTTTTTGAAGATGAACAGCCAACAATGGCAATAGACAATATTGCCATCACTAATATTCTATATATAGACGATGTTGATATCTTCATTAAATTACAACTTTTTCTACAAATGTAGTCATTCCCGAAATCTTTATCTAATTTAAAAGCGTTTTACTCTATATTATTTCACTAATTTCACATAAATTCATTTAACAAACACACAAAGTCTATTAAAATACATTAAGAACGCATATTTTTTTATCATCGAATTAAAATTTTTCATAGCTTTGCCGTCAAATAGAAAACGTTAAATTTTAACAGACAGAATTTTTAATTTTAACAAATCATATTATTATGAAAAATTCAGCTAAATCAGCCTTATTGGTATTCACTGCTGCAATATGTGGGCTAACCACTACTGCATGCACCAACTCTAATAGTGATAAAACTATTGACGACACCTTGATTTCATCAATTGCCGATTCAGGGAAAACTGACAATTTCTTTACAGTTGCAGCTCCTACAACAGCTCCTACTGACTTTACATACGCAGCCGAGCACACAATAAATGGCGTGGTCAGCATTAAAAGTTTCGCAACACCTCGCTCTTATCGTTATGGTAGTAGTGATGCTTTCAGCGACCCTTTCTTTGATTTCTTTTTTGGAAATCCAAACCGTCGTCGCCAACAACAACCTCGCCAACAAGAGGAAGAAGCTCAACAACAATTAGGACTTGGATCCGGTGTAATAATAAACC
>JAFXGB010000083.1 GCA_017520235.1 Muribaculaceae bacterium
CCAGCAGTAGCTCCACATGATACACTTATCCGTTTCAGTTTGATGGCAACACATACTAAGGAGCAAGTAACAACTGCTCTTGAGAAAATACAAAAAGTGTTCCGTGCACACAATCTTATTCCTTAAGAAATTAGGTTCGCAATATATGCAAATAATAAACGCGACTACATTTGTAGTCGCGTTTATTATTTATGAGAATTAATTGCGTATTATTTGAATTTAGGATAGTTTGTCTTGTAAAGTATTTCGCCATTTTTCAATCTTATCCATGTATCAAAATAACGTTCGTTCTCTTTTAAGACAATAACGCGTGCTCCATTTGTTCCAAGATGGTTATATACAGTCTTGCCACCTGAGTATCTTCCATAGGCCAACATTACGTCATGGTACATAACTGCAAAGTCGTTGTCGTGGTCATGTCCGCAAAATACTCCCATAACATCTCTTTGTTCTTTAATTGTAACAAACATCCCTGAGTTAAAAGCAGGGTGACACACTTTCTCTCCTTTTTTCCCTTTGATTTTATTTTGCTCATGAGCATCTTTAAACTCGTGTAGTGGTATGTGGAAAAACATTAGAGACGGAACAGGAACACTATCATTTGCGATAGTATAGGCATTGCTTGTTGTGCGATACCAATTTATTTGGTCATGTTTGATCCAATCATATTTGCCTGTGCCTTTTATCTTGTTTTTAGAATGAGAGTCAATACAATATAAGACTGATGCCGTTTTTAATCCGTCTGATGATAGAATTGGTAGCTCATAGTCAGGACTTTCTACATCTAAACGAGGTGGTTGTACGTTATAAGGCATAGCTTGTATGATATCGTATATTTCAGGCAATGTACAATCAAAATCATGTTCATGGTTGCCAAATACGACAGCAAAAGGAGTTTGACTATCAGAAATACAAGATAGTAACGCAGGTAGAGATGCTCTAACAGAATCGGAATATACTAAATCTCCTGTTATAATTACAAAGTCAGGGTTTTCTAATTCAATCACTGATTTGATACATTCAACTGCAGAGTTTGATTTCTTGTTTCCCCATTTATAATGAGTGTCAGTGAATTGTACGATTTTGAATTCACCATTGGAATTAAATCGTAAAACATTATCACCTTGTGCGCTTGACGATAACACTGCGCACAAGGTGATAGCTATTGTATAAAAATATTTTTTCATATTACTTTGAAGGAACATCCATTACTAAGCGGAATCCCATGTTTTTATGAGCAATATCTTGTTCAATGCGACGGCGATAGCCTGTGCGAAGTTGGTCAACTGTTTCGCTTTCCCATGATCCTCCACGACGAACACGAACTTTTGATGATTCAGCACACACAGGATCTGTTACATCTTCTTTTTTATATTTTCCTTTATTGTCAAAGCAGAATTCCCAAACATTTCCACTCATGTCATAAAGACCAAGTTCATTAGGCTTTTTAGTTTTTACGACTTGGGTTGAATTACAGTTTTTATAGTACCATGCTACATCTTCAGGATTGTTGCTACCACTATATCGAGTTTTGTTGCTATTATTCCCTCCTCGAGCTGCATATTCCCATTCTGCCTCAGTTGGGAGACGGAAATTATATCCTGTAATTGAATTTAGACGTTTGATAAATTCTTGGCAATCAAGCCATGTGATGTTTTCTACTGGTTTTTGTGGGTTAATAGATGCCGATGGATTTTCATACATGACATATTCCCATAGGTCTTGTGTAACCTCGGTTTCTCCAATGTAGAAATCCTGACTGATAGTAACCCAGTGAACAGGTCTTTCATCATCATCTCCACCTTGTTCTTTTGGAGTTCCCATTTTAAACATGCCATTTTTTACTAAAATCATGTTGAATTTTACAGGGAGATTTTTCTTACCTCCTTTAACGCCACCTCTTGGTTCTAACTCAATTTTCATGATAGGCTCAATAGGCTTATCTTCACATAATCTCATCTCATAGGTGTTGTTGGATTGAACAGGCTCAAATTCATATTTAACGGGAAGATAGTTATCGCTTTTAATTGTCAAATAGAATGTTTCAGCTGTTACATATACCCAATATTCTCCTCCTTTATCTTCAGACGCAACAATGTTCCCTTCAAATGAAGGGTTTGTTGCAGTAGTCCCTACTTTTATCAGCGCGCATGGATCACCATTGGCATCTTTTACTTGATATATGGCTGCACTAACATCATCGGGCACATGTTTAAAATCGCAGACGAATAGTTCTTGCGCCGATATTGTGCATAGAGGAATGAGGGTTAATATAAAAGCAATTAATTTTTTCATTGTTTGTGTTTTTAGAATTTAAATCTTAGTTTAGTTGTGTCATTTAAGTGTTGCCAAGCGCGTACTTGGATTTTGGGCTGATCTTCATTTCTGAAATCCCATACAAGAGTTACTGTACCCACGTCGCTATATCCTCTTGAGTTCCATTCTTGTTTTAATGTAACATAATAGAAATCAGGTTTAGCCCCATCGCGTTTGATTGAGTAGTCAGAGAACACTACATTGATATATCCGTTGTGGCGTTGGCGATCAAAAACACCTCGTAGCTTTCTAAGATACTCAGCTTTTGTTTGTTGAACATATTCAAATTGAGCACCGGAAAATCCTATATCACTTTTTTGACGTCCACTGATGCGGCGTCCAGTGATAATGAGGGCGTCATCGCTAAAGATATTTTCCATGAAGTTTATATCTTTATCATTGTAGGCTTTTTTAAATTGTTCACACCAGTTGATAATTTGCAAGCGACGTTCAAAGTCTCCAAGTTCTTCTCCTAAACGCAATTGTTTGATATATTCATTCTTTTCGATAGAGAAATTTATATCAACGATGCGTCCAGCGGTATTGAAATCGATACAAAGTTCACGACGCATTTCGCTATTATAAGAGTCATCAAGAGGTATCATTGTAACTCCGATATTTCTTACTTGATAACCCTTAATTGAGCCATTGCTACGGCGACGTGTCAAGCAGTGATCAATAATTAAATCATCTTCAGTGCGGAAATGAACATTATTCCATGTTGCACCTAAACTACCTGATGCATTGAGATCAATATCAATGCCTGTGTAATTAATATCGTAATTACGTGTTGCGGCAGTATTGATTGCCGAAAGCAATTGAGATACTTGGCGTTCCATTTTTGCTTTTAGAGTAGGATTTGTAACGCCGTCAGAAAATTCAAATGTTACTTGGTCTTGTGCTTGTGTAGCAGTAAAGCAACATAATGCTAAAATTGTAAAGATTTTCTTTATCATAGTTTTTGGAATTTATAATCTGAACCAAATTAAAATATATCCGGTATATTTTGATAGTGAATCGTATTGTGATGTTTTTAAATTTGTTTTGTCATTTCCTGTGCTGAGGATTGTGTTCATACTCATTTCGCTATCTCGATTTAGCACAATCCAATAACATGATGCAATATTGGGACAATCATCATAAGTGCCGTATTTTTTTATTTTATATTCATTTTGGAAGCGACTTAATTTATCTGAAACGTCTTTTAAATTTGCGCATTGAAGAAGTGCATCAATTACGTTTTGTTGATATTGATTTAATCCCGACATCGTAGAACTTTGTGCTGGTTGATTATATGTAGTTGATGTATTGTTAGCTGTTGGATTATTCTCTTTGCTCAATTGAACAAGTCTTTCGTTCTCGCGACGTTGTGCTTCAAGTTGTTCTTGTAGCTCTTTTAATTGGCGATCTTTTTCTGATAATTCTTGTTGCAGATTATCGTTTTGTGTATTTAAATTATTGTTTACCACAGGTTGTTGCGCTTCTTTTACTTTTGGCGCAGGAGTGGGCTCAGACACTTTAACCTGAGCTTTTTCAGGTTTTGGCTGTGCCGTTTCGCTAATTTTAACTGCTGTTGTTTTAGCGCCATCTTTGCGAGCATAGGCAAAAACACGATAATATTCTCCTCTCATCATTTGAAGATATTGAACATCAAGAGAATTATAATCAATTGAACAACCTGATTGTCTGTTGTGGTCAGATACTACACTTTGTAGCATAACAGTTGCAGCATCTTTAGCCTCGGCTTCTGATGCACTTGTTGACTCAGCATAAAAATAGCTTTTGTCTCGCTTGATTTTATTTATGCTATTTGCAATATCTGAGCTTTGAGCGTTACCGGTAAGGCATATGAATGCCACGGTGAGAAATAGGATTAAATTCTTCATATATAGTTTACTTTTCATATTCTTCATATAATGTTTTGATGCGAGAAACAGGGATATAGCTCACAACACGAGCTTTAAATGATTTGGTCTCGTCGTTTAATATATTGACATCGGCAGTTATTCTGATATTGTGGCAATAGCCTTCAGCTCGGTTGAGCATAATGAGCAATCCGATGATTTTTTCGTCATTATATTCCATTAATCCGAAATAGGGTTTGCAACCCTTTTCAAGGAAATAGTTCACAAAATCATTTACTTTAATTGTTAGTTTTGCCTCCTTAAAACCATATTGTTTTAACGTTACATCCACGTTGTATTCATTTTCTATCTCACCGGTAGTGAATAAGTTACTAATACTTTCCATGGGCGTATTGGAAGAGAAAATGAGACTAAAGTCTTCGTTATTATTGTTTAATCGGTAATATTTGTTTGAATTTAAATCGGTGAAGTAATAACTGTCTCCGGGCAAAATATAATAATTTATATTGCCGCTGGAAATTAGCTGATCTCGTGTTACGTTTGACCGTTTGCTGATAGAATCAATATTAATAACAGAATCTTGCTCAGGTTCCGATGTTTGTATATTTAAAGCTAAATCGTCGTTTACAGCGACAGTCTCTTTAAAGTGTGCAGGGGGAGTTTTTGCTTTTAACTCAGAAATTATTTTTTTGTGCAAAGCATCTAATTGATTTGTCTGTTCAATAGGGATGACTCTGACAAAGTCAGATAAGTCATAATCATTGGCTTGTTCAGTTGATTTATTAAAACCATCTGTAGCCTTTGAGTCTGTCAAAATTGAATTTTGCACGATGGTAGTGCCGGCTAAAGACGCTAAATCCTCGGCAAGGCGTCTTTCATTTTCTGACATTTCTGTACCATGTAACAGGTCGTAACTTGCAGGGAATTCGATGGAAAAGTAGGGGATATTTTCCTTTTCCCACGCTACGTTATATTTTTTATCCTCAATGAGGTTTATGCTCAAATTAAGTGTTGAATCGTTGTAAAGATGAGGCATAGAGGAAATTTCTCCGCTGGAGAAACTGATGCCATCCTCTGCCAATTGATTGTTTATTGGCTTTACTCTTTTGAGTGGTAAATCAAGAGTTAATACATATCGTTCAAGGAAATCAAAAGCAGGTGATTGCATTGATGAGCGTTGTTCAGGAGTGAATATGCAATATCCAATGTGATTAACTCGGTTATTTTTTGTGCGGACTATAACGTCTTTGCCTTGATACTTTAAGCATAAAGTATCGTTTGGCGCCAAACTCTCAAGTTGAGCCGACAATTGCATTACTTGGCTCATTTCTTTTAGTTGGTCAGTTGCGAAAGAGTTAATATGCGCTCTCACTACGGATGTAGGTATCCATAGTGAGAGACATAGTAACATTATTGTTTTTAGTGATTTAATCATTTTGATTATATTCCGATGGTAAATGGTTTTTGTGTTCCATCAGTGCGGATAAGTATACCTTGAACAAGTTTGCCATTTGTGATTTTAGTGTTTTTGATAACATCACCAGGATAAACATCAATAACTTCACCACGAGTGTTGCCAAGGTCAATTGAATGTTGTCTTGTTACTTTCAATTCACCACCGAAACCTGTTGCCGGACCACTATATTTACCCCATGAGAATTTTGGTCCAACCGGTTTGGGTTCGGGTTTAACTGAATCAGTAACAACCTTAGCTGAATCAGTAACAACCTTAGCTGAATCAGTAACAACCTTAGCTGAATCAGTAACAACTTTAGCTGAATCCACCGCAACTACTATAGTATCAATCGGTTCTGTTGCTTGTGGTTCTGGTTCAGAGGAGCCGTCAAATAATCCTCCAAACCAAGCTCCGGCGCCACCACCGATTAATACTACTGCTACAATAATGATGAGCAACATTTTATTAGGGCCGCCACCATTGCCTCCATTGGTAGGTTTGGCACCTCCAACTTGAGTTAGAGGTTTGCCACATTCCGAGCAGACGAAGTTTGATTTTTCAGCTTCTTGTTCAACTTTATCGGCTGCTAAATCGCAACCATCGATATTCTTACAGATACCTTTTAATTTTGCCATAATCTTTTATTATTATAATTCTTTTAATTCATTTTCCATTATTTCGCGAGCAATTGCTTTGTATTTAGCATATACAGGACTGAATTCATTGTTCTCACATGCTGCTGATGGTAGAATTTTTTCTTTCAATACGGTTACTAATTCTTTGCGTAGAGCAACTTTTTGGTCGTTTGTACGACATTGTGCCTTCATGTTTTTGTCTACCAATGCCATTACTTTTTGAGCCATATTATAGTCGTTTGCCAATACATCGATAGTTGCAATCAAGTCTTTGCCGGCTTTTACCCAATTGTCATCGCCAAATTCGTCAGGGAAATTAATTGCGTCAAAGTGAGCTCCTGTTGTGGGATCACTCTTTTCTACGAATAGTCCCATTGCATAGGCTTTTAATACATACGGAGTAACCATTTCCTTGATTTCGATGATGTCCATTTCAAACAATGATGGCAATGGCTTAGCGAATGTTTCGGTGTGAAGCACCATTTTGTTTAGGTCGCTATCGGGAGCTGCCAACATATCTTCGTAACGTTTCTTAAGTACTTTTACGTTAGAAACATAGCGCAATGGGAATCCTGATGCAGCCGCAACTACAACGATTTGATTGTTCTTGTAGTTGGTAGAAACGTCAACTTTTGGATTGAATCCTGGATAAATTTGAACGAATGTATTAATTAATTTGTCACGGAAACCGCTATTGTCATCGTCAAATTTTGGGATACAAAGTTGTACCATTGACATCATGTTTCCACCACCTTGGAAGCCTTTTCCTTGTTCTTCAGCATTGAATTGAAGATAAGGTTTAGCTGAATTAATCATTGAACGAACAAGTTGTTCCAATTTTTCTTCGGTATTGTACTCTTGTTTAAGTTTTTCCAAGATATTTACACCGAGCATTTTGTTCAAAGGATCGGCTTGAGCGGCATTTTCCATTGCTGCACGTGCAGTAGTTTGACACACATCAAGAATAATATCGCTTGCTGTTTCGTAGTCAGTTCTGTCGCAAAGATTACCAAATGAGCGTTCTCCATCTTCTCCAAGAGCTTTAACGAGTTTGTTGCGGATTGATAAAGCGTTATCGCTTTGAGTTTCTTTGTTTACGACACAAGCTTTAGTGAAGCGTTGAACCATATCAGGATCATATTTTTTCTGTATGCCTGTTTCGTCAGCGTCTTCATCTTTTTTACATTTGCTATCAGCTTGGCGAGCAACTTCTTCTAATATCGCTGCTAAAATTGCTTTGTATTGAACGATTCCGTCTTTCATTAAGCCAAGTTGTTCGATGACAGCTTGCATCAATTCAGTCGCAAAACGATAAGCTTCGATGCGAGTTGCTGTTGTATATAATTCGCATTTAGCAGTTTTGTAAGCGCTGAATACTTTTTTTGACGCACCTGTAATCGCATCTCTCAACCAACCGATATTATCCCATTCGATATTGCATTGACGGATTCTTTCATTGCAGTCGTCCAACTCTTCCTCCATCTTAGCAATTTGTTCTTTAATATCGTTGATGCGTTCAGTACAATCGGCAATCAAAAGACTTGTATACTTTTCAATTTCAAGGATACTCTTTTGACCGCTTTGCCATTCATTGAATAGAAGGGTTTCAATATGGCGGCGAATAGCTTTAGCATATGCGCTACGTTCACCACGTTGAGTTTCATAGAATTTCTTAACACCTAATGAGCGGAAATTCTTTTCGAAGTAATCAGTACATGCATCGCTGAAAATTGCCAACCAGCTTTTCTTGTCAGCTTCAGTTTGTGCGTCATCGGCAAATCCTTGAGTGCGTTCTTCCCAAGTTGAATCAATATCGTGCCAACGTTTTGTGCCTGCGCTTTCAATGATGGGTTTAGAAAGCATTAGGTAATTGTTAGAAAGCATCAATCGTTCACGATTTTTGCGATCCTTAATTTCAGAAGCAAATCCGCTACCCACTTCTTCTAATGATGTTTCGGCATAACCGATGCCTTCTTGCCATAGGTTGAATTGCAATTGGCGAGCTGCTTGGCGAGCAAAATTGTAAGTTACAAATTCTTCAATTTCAGTTTCGGGATATTCGATGCGTTTGATACCAAAAGCAAGGAACTTGCGACTGCGAGCTGGTTGATTTGCACGATCCATTTCAGGACCTGCACCATCGTTTTCGCAACCTACAAGGCGATTCATTTTACCGGCATCGCCCGACATTTCGCTTGCCACGATTTTTTGGAACATGAAGTCGGCTACAGATGCAGGAAGACCTACGGCTAAGTCTAATATCTTGCCGGCTTCATTTACATTTGAGTAAAGATAAGCTGCTTCAAATGCGTTGATGCCATTTAATAGGCGTTGAACTTCACCTGTGTAATTATCTTTTTGTCCTGTTACGTCAAGAGGAAGATATTTGCCGATGCTCATTGCATTTAATTCTACCAATGCTGCATAGCCATTAGCTTGATAGAAACCGCTGTCATGGTCAGAATTTACAAGGTTCATTTCAGGAACATACAAGTATAGATTTACTTTAAAACGGTCTCCGTTTACTCCTGGTTGTGGTGGGTATTCCTTGCGAATTTGGCTTACAGCATCGATGATTGAACCTGAACCTGTACCACCTGCAAGACCTGCACAAATGTGGAATGTTACAGCGGCGTCCCCCGATGTTTGTGTAATGCGTGTTACAGCTTGCTTAACGCGAGAAACGAAATCACTATTGGCATCGCGCACACTCATGTTGTTTGCCAATAATGTACGACCTAAACGGCGACGTTGCCCTCCGATACCTGCTGTGATTAGCGGACCTAATTTACTTGTCATAAGGTTTATGTCGTCGGAATTAAGGAAACATTCAACTCCGGGATACATTGAAAGGTTTGAGAACATGCTTGCACTTACACCATGAATAGAAACTTTTTGAGCTTCTTTTAAGTGTACTGATTTTCCCATCACTTTCCATCCTGTGCGATTGTCCAAATCGGCAGGAGATGAATCTACATAAATGTATTCTAAATTAATGTTGTTGGTGGGCTCATTTGAATGAAATTCTTCATAAACCCTTTTTCTCATTTCGCGAAGTACCTTTCCTCCGGTACCTCCCAATCCAATGATTAAATGATTAGCCATAGTGTTTTATTTTATTGTCTTTAAGATTAAAAATCGTCTCTGCGACTGCGCCTTCTCGCTGTAGAGGAAGAGCGCCGTGTTGTTTTGTGGTACACGTCCATGGTTTTGATGACAATGAATGTACCTATTGCGATGAATGCCACGCACCAGCCCAAATGTTTTAGGATAAATATATTCATAAATTCATGACACTCGTCAATCATTGCTTGAACAATTGTTGATGGTGTGTGATTAGAGAAATCTCCGGAACCTACATAACAGGCAAATAGCGGATAATCGTCTCTTAAAGAATTTATAATGTCTTGTGTTTCTTCTTCTGTGAAATAGTGGTCGATATTGTAGACGCTGATATATTCAGTTACGCTTACTCCAATATCATCAGTCATCCCTTTTATCTTAAAAGCACCACATATTAATATTGAGTGATAGGCAAGTAGTATGAATAATATTGCCCCTACGATATATGTAATAGGTGTAAATGTATATTTAGGATAAAAACTTTTTACCAAATAAAAAAGTAATCCAACACCAAGAATGGTAATGAATACGCCCAATAGCATACTCCCAAAAGCATATTGTAGAACATCA
>JAFXGB010000084.1 GCA_017520235.1 Muribaculaceae bacterium
ATCACTTAGATAAAATCCTCGTTGGTAGTCATCACCAAATGTTGGCACCAGTATCCCCGAAGAATATTTCTTAGAGAATGGGAAATAACCAAACGGCACAGCGATGGGCAATGGCAATCCCGAAAGCACCATGTAAGTGGGACCGGTAACGATATCTTTATTGGGGCGCATCTTTCCTTTGGTTACTTGGAAATAGAAGTGAGGACAATCATGGTTGTCGCAAGTGGTGTAACGACCATTTTTCAAATAGTAAGTATCATCTTCCATCTTCTTGGTTTCGCCACCGGTGAGATATCCTTCGCCTTGCTCAGTGATTACATTGGTGATATAACCTTTCTTAGTTTTGAAATTATACTTCATGGTTTCGGTTTCGTAAGTGGCACTCCCTTCGTCAAACACAGGCTTACCAATCCACTCACCCACCGAGTCTCTACGACCGACTGCATATACAAGACTGCTATCCATATCCATATCGATATGTTCGGCATCAAGTTTTAATCCGCCATATTTCACCGATCCTTTACCATATAAAACCACTTGATTTTGCCCCGTCATCACGATAGAGTCATTTGCCGAGAATTCCACTTGATTGTCGAGATCGACTTTTACTCGACGGATACGCGATTTTTGCGTGGTATCAACCGGCGATGGTTCTTCGTCAGGGAACAATTTTTCAAGGTTCAATGTATCGGCATATGCCACTGAATCCACATCGGTTTCATCTTCAGTTACAGAAGTTTGAGCACCGACATTGAATGTCAACAGCATTAACAATGATAATATATAATATTGAGCTTTTCTCAAGAAAAATTTTCCAAATAAATTCCAAAGTGCAAAGATAGCAAATCGCGAGCGATTAACCCACATATTTCGCCCTTTTTAACTCGATTATAGAATTATTGATTTGTTTTTTCATTGAAACTGACATAATAATGCCGTAAAACGGCAAAACATTACAATCTACTCATTGAAATGTTTTGCTTTTTATTCTAACTTCCTTTATAAATTAATTGCTTAGAACGGATAGCCTATCGCCAAGTGAAAGGCCAATGATTTCTTAAATGACTCCATATTAAAATATCCGCTCTTTCCGGTATTATATGGAGCATGTAGTCCGATACCCAAGTCACCTCGCACTACCAACATTCCTATATCAACCCTCAATCCCAATCCGGTGCCGAGAGCCAAGTCGCGCAAGAAACGAGATCCTTTTAAGCGGCCACCCGGACGACGTGGGTCGTCTTCCAATAGCCACACATTACCGGCATCTAAAAACAGTGCACCTTTAAAAATTCCATAAATAGGGAATCGATATTCAGCATTGGCTTCAAATTTAAACGTACCGGTTTGGTCAAAATAGCCATCGGCTGTAGCATTAGGGTCGCGATAACTACCGGGACCTATTGAGCGAACAGTAAAAGCTCTCACTGAGTTTGCCCCACCCACATAGAATTGCTCACTATATGGCACTTGCGATGAATTTCCATAAGCATGCACAGCACCCACTGCAGCTCTTGTATAAAACCAATGATCACCCTTCAATCGACAGTTAAACACTATTTGAGTTGAGCCCTTTATAAATTGAGAGAATGGAGTATTAAACATTCGTTTTTCGCCCTCACTACCCGCAAGCTCCCATAACGCCCAACATAGATTTCCGGCTTCTTGCACCGTAAATTGCCAATTTATAGCATTGTTCTTATCTATTCGGCGGTCGTAGGTGTATGAATAAGCTATTTGTGGCACAAATTGATCTTGAAAACTTTGTGCGATAGCTTGATTTTCGCCCATTATAGAATCAAAAGCCTCGGTTGTTTTTATTAATTTTGTATATGTAACTTTACCTAAGGTCAACGTGTTTGTAGCATA
>JAFXGB010000085.1 GCA_017520235.1 Muribaculaceae bacterium
TGATATTCATCGGCTGTAACATTCACATCAGTAAACATCATATAAGTGAGTTCCATCAATGAATTCAAATCTTTTGGAGTTGCAGAACCGCTGAATTCGCGTTCATAGTCGCTGAAATTAGGACGCAATGATACTTGTTTACCTGCAAGATATTTTTGAAGGTCAGAGTAGGTGTATTGGCCAAGACCATATTGTTGAAGCACGAGAGGAAGCATAATCAATTCGTTAGCTTTTTCATCACCGATTTTGCTTGTACCACCTTTAGCAATTGCAGTCATCAAAATTTCATCTTCTTTGAATTTTGTAGGCTTAACAATCACTTTTGCACCATTAGAGAGAGTCCATTCGGTAGTTCCCCATGTTGCATTTTGAGATTCTTTCACCACTTTACCTGCAGCAGGGAGATTTGCGATAAGAGGTTCGCTCTTCACATTGTCAACATATGCTTCGATTGTTTCGGCATCAACTGCTGCCACAACTTGCGCAAGTTCTTCTTCGGTAGGCATTGCCACACCTTCAGTTTCGGGAAGAAGTGCAAGAAGCACGCGATTGTCGGCAGTTACATATTGAGCAAATGCTTGGTTGATTGTTTCAACAGGAATTTGATTAGCATACATGTTCATTGTTTGGTATTCCCATTCGATTGTTGGGATTGGTTCGTTGTCAACAAAGTGACGCACATATTCACGAGCATAAGCACCTGATTCGCGGCTTGCACGATTTTTGTAAGCCTTTTCAAGACGAGAGATATATTTGCTACGAGCGCGAGCATATTCTGTAGCAGTGAAACCATTGCGTTGAGCACGAAGCACTTCGCGATAGATAGCCTCAACTACAGGTTTGATGTCATTTGTTTTAGCCACACCGCTCACACTGAAAGCTTCTTTGGTTTTAGCCAAGAAGAATTCGCCATCGCTTGCACCGGCTGCAGCAAATGGAGCATCAGGTTTGCTAGTCATTTCATTAAAACGTGCATCGAGCATAGATGTAATCATGCTGTTGGCATAATTGTAAATCATATATGTCACATCACCCTTCATTTCATTGGGCAACGCTTCACGTTTGAACATCAATTGCACGATAGCATTGCTTTGTTCTTTATCTTGACCAATTGCATAGATTGTGCCTTTTGTATCTTCTACAGGATAATATACACGTTCTTTAGCATCGGCAGGCATTTCAATATGAGAGAACATCTCTTTGATTTTTGCTTCGATGCGGTCAACATCGATGTCACCAACTACGATGATACCTTGTTGATCGGGGCGATACCATGTTTTGTAGTAGTCACGCAATGCGCTATAAGGGAAGTTGTCAACCACTTCCATTGTTCCGATAGGCAAACGGTAGCCATAACGGCTGTTGGGATACACTTTAGGAAGAAGATTTTCGAGGATACGCATTTGACCCACCATTGAGCGGCGCCATTCTTGGTGAATTACACCACGTTCTTTGTCGATTTCGGCATCTTCAAGAAGAAGGTCGCAAGCCCAGTCGTGAAGAATCAAAAGACATGAGTCTTGAACAGCCACATCGGCTGTAGGCACGTTTGAAATGTTATAAACTGTTTCATCTACTGAGGTGTATGCATTGAGGTTTTGACCAAATTTCACACCTTTAGTTTCCAACCAGCTCACCACTTGGTTGCCGGGGAAATTCTTTGTTCCGTTGAAACACATGTGTTCGAGGAAGTGAGCGAGACCACGTTGGTTATCTTCCTCAAGAATTGAACCTACTTTTTGAGCAATAAAAAATTCGGCTTGACCTTTTGGATATTCATTGTGACGAATGTAATAAGTCAAACCATTTGGAAGTTTACCAATTCTCACTGTTGTATCAACAGGAATTGGGGGCATTTGTTGTGCCACCGCTACCGCAGGAAGCATAAA
>JAFXGB010000086.1 GCA_017520235.1 Muribaculaceae bacterium
AGCTAATGCAAATAATTATTACTAAAAACAATACTGATATTATTCGCGTCATAACTAAAATGGTAGAATTGTAAATATTGGGGCATAAAATTTCCAAGCAGTATTATTGTCTAATACGGAGCTCTTATTTAGAGGTCTCCCATTTGAATATCTTAAATAATGAGTTCTTAATGGAATATTATGTTCTCTTCGTATATAATTTTCAATGTTACAAGCAAATTTTTCTGCACTGTACACTATGTTGTCATGTATTAATAACCATGGGGTGTTATCAATAGTTCCTCTTAAATCATCCAATCCATGTGCTAATTCATGACCGAGATTTACAAATGCTTGTCCATCTATTGAGTATCCTAAATTTGTTTTATATACTCCAATTGTTGATTTATTTGGATTCCACTTTATTGTATTTGTTTCTTCATTATAACTATTGCCGTCTTCTGATGCTATAATATTTATAGATTCTTGTTTTGTATCTAATTCATTTACTAATGCTTGTCCTACTAATCCTTGTCGTAGATTAGATAATGCAGTTGATAGTTGAATAATAAATATGTCATTTCCGTTATACATATTTCCATCTCCATCATAAAAACCATATATGCCATTATTATGAAAATCTGTATATTCATAATTTATTCCATCTGCTTTTGCAATTATTCTGTTCCCATCAGGATCGATGATAGATAATGGGTTGTTGGCACAGTGGGCATAGTGGGAGATGTGGGGGTAAGTGCTTGAGAGGGCGTCAGGAGTAATGAAGCGACCGTGCACGGGGCAGTAGTATCGGGCAATGTTGTCATACAACAAGCTGCCGTTCAGGCTCACATACTGCTTGCCGGTGTGCAAGCGGTCATCGATTATCTCGCCTTTGCCTCCCTTGATGGGGATGCCGGTTGACAGGTAATCGACTGTCTGCTCGACCTCGCCGTCATAGTTGACTATCGCACGGATACTACCCAAGTAATCGCAATAATGGCGAATGCCGGCGGTAGCTGATGCCACCGACAGTACAATCATTAATATTACCGACATTATTGCACGCATATGCTCAGATAAGTAATTTATATTAAATTTACTTTTGCAAGTAACGCATTTTATCCTTATTATCCAAATTTTTATTTGGGGAATTTTTGATTGCGAGGGATATGTCGTAAATTTGTGGAGGATTTTCATTTTAGCATTTTTATGGCAGATTCCAATTTTATTGATTATGTAAAAATATTGTGTCGTTCAGGTAAAGGCGGTGCCGGCTCTCGACATTTTTATCGCGCCAAGTATGTCCCCAAAGGTGGTCCTGATGGTGGCGATGGAGGTCGTGGAGGGCATATAATTCTTCGTGGGAACAAAAACATGTGGACATTGCTCCCGCTGAAATATAACCGACACGTGTTTGCTGGTAACGGACAAAGTGGCTCAGGAGGTCGCAGTTTTGGCAAGGATGGCGATGATGTTATCATCGAAGTGCCATGCGGAACAGTGGTTTTCGAAGCCGAAACAGGCGAATACCTTTGCGAAGTAAATGAGGATGGCGAAGAAATAAAGCTCCTCAGAGGTGGTCGCGGAGGTCTTGGAAATTGGCATTTCAAGTCGGCTACTAATCGCACTCCACGCTATGCACAACCGGGAGAGCCTGCTATCGAGAAAAGCGTAATCCTTGAATTGAAATTGCTTGCCGATGTGGGACTTGTGGGATTTCCCAATGCCGGAAAATCGACACTCCTATCATCAGTGTCAGCCGCTCGTCCTAAGATTGCCGACTATCCATTTACCACAATGGAACCTCAATTAGGCATCGTTTCTTATCGCGACAATCGCTCATTTGTAATGGCCGACATTCCTGGTATTATCGAAGGAGCGAGCGAAGGTAAGGGATTGGGATTGCGTTTCTTACGACACATTGAACGCAATGCTGTTTTATTATTTATGGTGCCTGCCGATGCCAATGACATACGCACAGAATATGAAATCCTGCTTCGTGAGCTAACTCAATTTAATCCTGAGCTTGTTGACAAACATCGCGTGTTGGCAATATCAAAAAGCGATATGCTCGATGATGAGCTCATCGCTGAAATGGAAAAGGATCTTCCCGAAGATATACCTCATGTGTTTATCTCATCGGTAACCGGTCAAGGTATAACTGCGCTTAAAGATATGCTATGGCAAGCTATCACCGATGAAAGTAATCGCATCGAGCCCACAACTATCACTCATCGCCCGCTTGACGGACATCACAGAGTGAGAGAAGAAGATGAGTTTATCTTTGAAAACGTTCCAACAATGAGCGATGACGAAGATGAAGAATTCTTTGATGAAGAATGGGATGACGAGATTGAATATGATTGGGATGACGATATCGACCCAAAAGAATATGAATAACAATTTGCCCATAATAACTAATACCCTTACTCCTAATGTGAGGGTATTTTTTTCTCAACGAGGAGAGGTTATACCCAACGACGATTATTCCTCTTTCAACATCTGCAATTACACAGGTGACTCCGAGGAGCATATCCTCTATTGTCGCAATCGCTTGTGTGATTATCTAAACATTCCTCTGTCAAATCTCATTACTCCCCGACAAACACACTCTCTCAATGTCAAAATCATTGACAGCACTACAATCAACTCAAGCGAGCTTGAGAATGTTGATGCACTTGTTACTAACCTTAGCGATGTTGCCATTGCTGTAAATACAGCCGACTGCGTTCCGGTGTTGCTTGCCGACAACAACGCTGGTGTAATAGCAGCAATACACTCAGGGTGGAAAGGGACTGTGGGCAAAATTTCAGCAAAAGCGATAGAATGTATGCTCTCTCTTGGTGCAACACCTCAAGCAATCAAAGCATTTATAGGTGTATCGATATGCCCGGAATGTTTTGAGGTGGGCGATGAGGTTGTAGAGCAATTTCGCATCGCATTTCCTCATGTGCCGGAAATTATCATTAACAGCCAACCACGTTGCCACATCAATCTGCAACAAGCCTGCCGACAAACGCTCATTGATTGTGGATTGCACCCTAAAAACATCATCCTTAGCAACATTTGCTCTCGTTGCAATCCCAACACTTATTTCTCTGCCCGACGCATGGGCATCAACTCCGGACGCACCCTTTCAGGCATTATCATCTCAAAATAAAAAAAAGGCTGTGGCAAAATAAAGTGCAACATCAATGAAGAAACATCTTTCAACCATCGTACCCTCTCCCGGCTTCGCCGTACTCTCCCTAACCTAGTGAGAGAGTTATAAACCACTGATTATCACCACAAAAAAAAAGAGGCTGCCTCACTAATGTAGGGGGGCTGTCACGAAATGACTGAGGGGTATAATAGAGTTGAGAATTGAGCCTTGCCAGAGGCAAGCGATGTCATAGCCCAGTATCAGGTCGAAGACCGCAATGCTGGGGCCGAGAGACACGCTGATTCTATGCCTTTAGGTATTGGATAATCCCTCGTACCATCTCCCGGCTTCGCCGTACTCTCCCTACACCAGGGAGAGAACTCCCCACTCTTCCTAAGCTATTGGCTATCAACAAAAACAAGCTGCTCCCATAATTTAGGGGAGCTGTCGCATAGCGACTGAGGGGTATATAACAGAGAAGGTGTCTCAATGAGACACCTTCTCTGTTATTGATGTTTAATCGTTGATTACAATTGAGAATCTGGATCAAGGTTAGCACCTTCAATATCTTTAAAGTAACGATAAGTACCTACTTTCAATTCTGCACAAGCGTCTTCGTCACAAACGATGATTGCTTTAGCGTGCATTTGAAGAGCTGAGATAGTCCATTGTTGAGAAACTGCTCCTTCAACGCCATGACGCAATGCGCGAGCTTTGTTGTAACCGTTAACAATGAGCAACACGCTCTTAGCAGCCATAACTGTACCAACACCTACTGTCAACGCAGTTTTAGGAACTTGGTTTACATCGTTGTTGAAGAAACGAGAGTTAGCAATGATAGTATCTTGAGTAAGAGTTTTCATGCGTGTTTTTGACACCAAAGAAGAACCTGGTTCGTTGAACGCAATGTGTCCGTCAGGACCTACACCACCCATGAACAAATCGATACCGCCATAAGATTTGATTTTTTCTTCATAACGTGCACATTCTGCAATAGGATCTTCAGCATTACCATTAAGAATGTTTACGTTTTCAGGAAGAATATCAATTTGGTTGAAGAAGTTAGTCCACATGAAAGTGTAATAGCTTTGTTCGTGGTCACGAGGAATTCCGCAATATTCATCCATGTTGAAAGTAACAACATTTTTGAAAGAAACTTTA